>NZ_JBALMR010000096.1:0-57191 GCF_036963165.1 Bacillus sp. JJ675
GCTCCCGTCGGACCTGTTGCTCCTGTTGGACCTGTCGGACCTGCCGCTCCATCAGTCTGTAAAAGTGCTACATCGTCTACTATGACATTAGCAGTTCCAAATTGCGGAAGAGTATTAATCAAAATAAACGCCATAGTAGAACCCACAGGAGCAGGATCTGTCGTTTGATAGATTTCAATCCATGTGTTATTTTCTACAACCGGTAATCTATTAAATGGAATATTAACAAATAGCCCCTGTCCAAGGAAGTTAAATGAACTATCAAAAAACGAAACCTGTATCTGCACTTGAGGAGACGGTAAAAATCCCGATTTGGCCAAAGACACTAGAAATTCTAAACCCTCTCCAGGGTTAACTGGGGCAAATTGAGCTATAAATGATACTACATTTCCACCCAGCAATGTTGTCGACCAAAAACCCGAATGAGAAAACTGAGTAGTGACCGTTGCATTTTGGCCAACCCAAGGTGGGAGTGTCCCTGTCTCGAAACCCCCATTAACAACTACATTTTGAATCGACATATAGGATTTTACCTCCTTTTCTTAGATTTGCTTCAATAGTTAATTTAAAGATTGAAGCTAGCATATACTATGAATTCATATATCACTCGGTCACGTTGTTTTCCATACGATTAAAACACATTTATAGCTAAAGTTTGAGCGTCTACTATATTGTTAAAAAATGAATTCTCTTAAAACTTATTTAAAAATAAAGAGAGATGCTCTAAAAGAACATCTCCCTCTTCTCTAAGGGAATCGAATTATATTTAAATCTCTATTGAAAGCTGCTGCAGAAGCTACGTTTGCAGCTGTTGTTACGGCTTTTCTAACTGTATAGGTAACAGTTTGCAGCGTCAGGTACAGTATCAACAAAAGTGCTAGCTAACGGGAATTTTTGTGTTCCAGCTGCCGTAAGATTTCTATTAAATATTCTAGTTTGAAGCAGAGTTCCGTCTCAGTGTGATTCAATACTAATTTTGCTGTATTTACATCCTCTACTGCCAGAGCATAATCGATTTTAACATTTTAACCGCTGCATACAGTTACTTCAGTATTTAACGGAACAGTCGGCGGATTATAGGCTGAAATAGAACCTGAGATATTTGTAAAGAAAAGCGCTGTTTGAGAGCTGGCTGGTCCCGTTGGGCCTGTCGCTCCTTCGTTATTTAACATTTATTCCTTCAAAACCAAAAACCGTCTTTCTATAGAAGACGGTTATTTCATCACCCTGCCCGGGTTGCCGTAAGCGGTTTTTCCGGCGGGAATATCTCTTGTGATGACGGCTCCGGCGCCGATTACGGCGTGTTCTCCGATAACGACAGATGGCAGCAATGTCGCATTGTTGCCGATTTTTGCTCCCCTTTTAATCGTTGGACCTTTATATTGATAATTTCCCGTTCCCATATATTTATCATTTGATGTTGAACAGCACGGACCGATGAATACTTGATCTTCGATTTCCATATCGGCGGTGATATAGCATCCCGTTTGGACGGTAACCCTGCACCCGATCTTTGTATTGTTCTCAACCATGGCGCTTCGGCCGATGATGCTTTCTTCTCCGACTGTTACATTTTCGCGGATGCTTGCCATATCGCCCACAAACACGCCCTTTCCCAAGCGGACGTCTCTGTAGATGACAACGTTTGAACCGATGACGGATCCATCTTCAATCACCAAAGGTCCGCCTGCTTTTTTCGGCTGGCGCGCCATTTTTTTATTTGAAGAAGTCTCTTTGCCGAGTACGGCCAAATCGCCGATCATCACTCCGCTTCCGAGCTGTGTATCCTTCTTGATGATCGCATGGTGGCCGATCGTCACGTCATCCCCGATCGCCACGTTTTCTTCAATGACGGCACCTTCTCCCAATACCACGTTCTTTCCAACCTTAACGGTCTCATGAATCATTCGCATAGCCTCCATTTCTCATGCCTTGCCTTTGGCATCATATTCAGATTGGACGCGATGAGAAACGGCTCCACACAAAAAAACACGGCCGCCGTCAGGCGAACCGTGCTACTTTTCCCGTCTTGCAAAATCGACAAACCGGAATTTATCAAGCCGGTGTCTGCTTTCCGTATATTGAAACAGTGTCGTGTCATCGAGGAACACATAGTTTTTCACGACGACGATGTGCTCATATCCGTTTAAATCCAAATATGTTTGATCCGTTTCCGTACACGGCTCAACGACGATTTCCTTGTGGGCATAGCTGATCGCGAGTCCAAGCTCCTCCTCAATATATTGATAAATGGAATCCTCGCATATCTCTTTCGTTAAAAGCGGGACGCTTTTACGGATAAAATAATCCTTATCAAGGATGACGCGCTCTCCGTTGATTGTCCGGGACCTGACGACTCGCCATACCTCTTCGTCTTCTTTGATCCGAAGCTGTTTTTGGATATATACACCCGGATGGGTCAAGCCGAATTCATGTACGGTCGTGCTCGTCTCTCTTCCAAGCGTTTCGGAAAGCTCTTTAAAACTGACCAGTCCGGAAACCGGGAACTGCATTTTTTCCCTGTTGAGGACGACTGATCCTTTTCCCCTGATTTTTTGAATGTAGCCGTTTTGAGCAAGCATATTCAGCGCTTTTCGAACGGTTTCCCTCGACGTGTCGTGCCGGTCTGTCAGATCGTGTTCCGACGGCAGGATATCGCCGGCGTTCAGGATGCCCTGATCGATTTGTTCGGCGATTTCTTTATAAATCATGACATATTTGTTGACTTTCATTTTTTACCACCCAGCTTAGTTTAGCATGGTTTGGCAAGATGATAAACTATCGATTGATAAGGCTTTACCGTAAAACGGCCGAATTGTTCCGGAATCTCCGGATCGTTTGTGATCAGAACCTCGGCAGAATACCCTTCGCAATCGATAGTTTCAGGCAGGCGGAACTCGGTTTCCTTGCCGTAGAAATTATTGATGACGAGGAGCTTTTCGTTTTTTCCGTTTCTTATATATGCGAAAAGCTGCGGATCGCCTTCAAGAATGAGCTGAAAATCGCCTGTTGTGATAATCTCGTATTCTTTCCGCAGCTCATTCAGCTTTTTATAATGGTAAAAAACCGAATCGGGATCTTGCAGCGCTTCCTCGGCATTGATGTCTTTGTAGTTTGCGGGAATCGGAATCCAAGGCGTTCCCGTCGTAAACCCTGCGTTTTCCCCGCCGTTCCATTGCATCGGTGTCCGCGAATTATCGCGCGATTTCGCTTTTAAGATGCCGATGATCTCTTGTTCGGGCTTTCCTTCTTCTTTCATTAAGCAATACATATTTATAGATTCCACATCCCGATACTGCGAAATATCATCAAATTTCGGATTGGTCATTCCGATTTCTTCACCTTGATAAATGTAAGGGGTGCCTTGCAGCATATGGATCGCCGTCGCCAGCATTTTCGCCGATTTTTTGCGGTGCTTCCCGTCGTCCCCGTAGCGCGAGACGATCCGCGGCTGATCGTGGTTGCACCAGAACAGCGCATTCCAGCCGCCTCCTTTATTCATCTCCGTCTGCCATTCAGAAAGAATCTTCTTTAATTTCAAGAAATCAAATTCGCTTAAGCTCCACTTTTCCCCGTTTGGATAGTCGACCTTTAAATGATGGAAGTTAAACACCATATTCAGCTCTTGACTGTCAGGGTTCGTGTATTTGATGCAATCGGCAATTGATGTCGATGACATTTCTCCGACTGTCATGCTGTCATATTGTGAAAAGACTTCCCTGTTCATTTCATGCAAAAATTCGTGAACGCGCGGACCGTCTGTATAAAACCTCCGTCCGTCTCCTTGGTCGTCATCCGGAAAGCGCTGGTCTTTGGAAATGACATTGATGACGTCGAGCCTGAAGCCGTCAATCCCTTTTTCGAACCAGAAATGCATCATCTCATATACTTTTTTTCTGACCTCTTCATTCTCCCAATTCAAATCAGCCTGCGTCACATCGTAAAGATGGAGATAATATTGACCCGTCTTTTCATCAAATGCCCATGCGGAGCCGCCGAATTTCGACTCCCAGTTCGTCGGCTCTGATCCGTCCGGCTTCCCATCCTTCCAAATATAAAAATTCCGGTAAGGATTGTCTTTCGCCGATGATGCTTCTTTAAACCATCTGTGCTCTGTCGACGTATGGTTGACGACAAGATCCATGATCACCTTTAAGCCGCGTTTGTGGGCTTCCTCCAACAACCGCTCAAAGTCCTCCATTGTTCCGTAATCTTCATGAATCCGGTAATAGTCGCTGATGTCATAGCCGTTGTCACGTTGAGGAGATTCGTAGATCGGCGTCAGCCAAATGACATCACAGGAAAGCTCTTTTATGTAATCAAGCTTTTCGATGATGCCCTGAATATCGCCGACACCGCTTCCTGTCGTGTCGTTGAAGCTTTTCGGATAGATTTGATAGACCACGGCTGTTTTCCACCATGGCTGTTGTTTCGTTTCCATTATCAGCACCACCACTTTCTTTCTATTGAAAAGGGAAAAGAGACCGCAACATGCGTCTCTTCCCGTTTAGGATTTTTGTTTCATTCTTGCATAGACGTATGTTCCGGCAAACGGCGCCACCAGCACAATAGCCATTCCGATCGCAAACGCGCCCCAATACTGGCTCATGATTGAGAAAATGCCCGGGACGCCGCCGACTCCGACAGAGCTCGCCAAAACGCCTTGTGAGGAAATATACATTCCGGCAAGCCCGGAGCTGATCATCGCGATGATAAACGGAAACCTGTACCGCAGGTTCACCCCGAATATCGCCGGTTCTGTAATGCCGAGATAAGCGGAAATACCTGATGTTAAAGAAAGCCCTTTTTGTTTTTCATCTTTTACAATGAACATCATCGCAAGCGCCGCCGACCCTTGAGCGATATTGGAGAGCGCGAGCATCGGCCATAAAAATGTCCCGCCGAGCTTAGAGCCGATGAGCTGCAGGTCAACCGCAAGGAACGTGTGATGCATTCCGGTTATGACGAGGGCCGAGTACAACCCGCCGTACAAGAGGCCCCCAAGAGCTGCGAATGTGCCGAATACCGCAATAAACCCGGAAGTTAAAGCGTTTCCAATTGCAAATGTAACCGGCCCGATGATGATAAACGACGCAAAGCCTGTCACAAGCAGCGTGATCGGAGCAACGACGAGCAGCTGAATGCTTTCGGGAGTCCGCTTCGTTAAAAACAGCTCAATTTTCGCAAGCAAATAGGAAGCGATCAATATCGGCAGCACCTGCCCCTGGTACCCGACCTTCTGCACCTCAAGGCCGAAAAGGTTCCAAACGGGGATTTTTCCGCTTTGCTCCGCAGCACCGTATCCCCAGGCGTTTAAGAGATCCGGATGCACCAGCATGACGCCGAGCACGATCCCAAGAAGCGGATTGCCGCCGAAACGCTTCACGGCCGACCAGCCGATTAAGGCAGGCAGAAAGGCGAATGCCGTTCCCGCAATCAAATTGATCATATTGGCCAGATCAGCCCACTGCGGATAAACTTGAACGATCGACTTCCCGCTGAAGAAAATGTCCTGTGCCGTTAAAATATTGTTGATCCCCATCAGCAATCCAGCTGTAACAATTGCCGGCAAAATCGGAATAAAAATATCTGCAAGCGTTTTCACGGCACGCTGCAAAGGATTCATCTTTTTCTCAGCAGCTTTCTTCACATCATCCTTCGTGGCTTCGCCGATTCCTGTTTCCTTCACGAACTCGGCGTATACGCTGTTGACCGTCCCCTGGCCGATCACCACCTGAAACTGGCCGTTCGCCGAAAACGATCCCTTCACGACGTCAATTTGATCAAGCGCCTCTTGATCAACCTTGCTTTCATCTATTAATGCAAATCGCAAACGAGTCACACAGTGAGTGGCCGCTGCTATATTTTCCGCACCGCCGATAGCATCGGCAATTTGCCGTGCAGATCTGTTCAGTTCCCCCATGCCAACCCCTCCGTTCTATACTTGTATATACATGTTATGCTTTTATTGTATATCTGTATATACAAGTAGTCAACAGATTTTTTACAGCGCTTTCAAAAAAATAAAAAAACAGACCTTTAAGGTCTGCCTCTATTTCTGCTAACGGCCGAACCGGCGATACACCTTATCTTTATAAAAAGCGGACGCAGGTTTGTCGAACAGGCCTTTTTTGTCTGCAAGCCTGTCAAGCTTGAGCCTGTTTTCCGTTTTTCTTTCCATCAACCGCTCGCGTTCGCTTTCGTCCGTACATTTGGCGATCAATTCTTCAATGGTCATCAGCTCTTTTTTCAAAGCCCCTTCATCACCGGCCATTCCGGCGTTTTTCAGCACCCTGTAAGCCATCCGGAGATCTTCTGGAACATGGGCTGCTTCATCTTTTTTAAGCGGCTTGCCCATTCCCGGCAGCCTGTCAAACTCCCCGTCCTCAATCGCCCGCTTAATTCTGTCCTCAGAGATTAGATATGAGAAATCCATGTTCTCACCAGCCTTTTTCATTCATATTATAAATCAGTCTGCCATAAAACAATAACAGAGCCAATACTAGTCTGCGCAAAATATTTCCAGATCGCTGAAAAATCCTCAAAAAACCGTTTTCCGCCGGGGGTTTTGCCGTTTCTTCGGCCGGCTCAGTTAACGCTTTTCTAAATCGGCATTTCATGGTATATTTTATACATTCGTTTTTTCTTTCGTTCCGATGGTTTTATGCTGATCCGGAAAAAGGAGTGTAACAATGAAAAGATTTATAAAGGAAAGAGGGCTTGCCTTTTTTCTGATAGCCGTTGTATTGCTATGGCTAAAAACGTATGCTGCTTATGTAATTGAATTTAATTTAGGAATAACCAACATAGTACAAAAGATTTTGCTTTTTGTGAATCCGATTAGCTCAAGCTTGTTCTTTCTTGGATTTGGACTTCTGTTCAAGAAAAAATTACAGCAGACAGCCATAATAGTGATTCATTTTTTAATGTCTTTTTTGCTTTACGCAAACATCGTATACTACAGATTTTTCAGTGACTTTATCACGCTGCCTACGATCATGCAGGCAAGAACAAACGGCGGACAGCTCGGGGACAGTATTTTCTCATTAATGCATCCTCTCGATGTCTTTTATTTTATCGATACGATCATATTGATCGCATTGGCCGTTTTTTATAACAGACCGTCTGAAAAAACGACAAAGCGTCCGTTTAAAATCGTAATGGGTGCAAGCATCCTGGTCTTTCTCGCCAATCTTGCAGTTGCGGAGATGGACCGTCCGGAGCTTCTCACCCGCTCATTTGACCGGAACTACCTTGTGAAGTATTTGGGCACATACAACTTCACAATCTACGACGCGGTTCAAAACATCAGGTCAAACAGCCAGCGCGCCTTTGCAAAATCAAGCGATGTTACAGACGTCGAAAACTATATCAAAGCCAATTATGATAAGCCGGATCCTAAGTATTTCGGAAAAGCGAAAGGCATGAACGTCGTCTATATTTCGATGGAATCGCTGCAGAATTTTATCATCGACTATAAGGTTGACGGCAAAGAAGTTACGCCGTTTTTAAACTCGCTGGCACACGACAATGAAACGTTCTATTTCGATAACTTTTTCCACCAAACTGGACAAGGTAAAACATCAGACGCCGAATTTATGATGGACAACTCGCTGTATCCTTTATCACAAGGTTCGGTATTCATCAATAAAGCGCAAAACACGCTTCAGTCGGCACCGGCGATTTTGAAATCCCAAGGCTATACATCCGCGGTTTTCCACGGCAACTACAAAACGTTCTGGAACCGCAATGAAATGTACAAAGCCATCGGATATGACAAATTTTTCGACGCGACGTACTACGATATGAGCGAAGAGAATACGAAAAACTACGGCATGAAGGATATACCGTTCTTCAAAGAATCCATGCCGCTGTTAAATAGCCTGAAGCAGCCGTTCTATACGAAGTTCATCACGCTGTCAAACCATTTCCCGTTTGAAATGGATGAAGGCGATACAGACTTCCCGGCCGGAAACACGGGCGACAGCGTCGTTGACCAGTATTTCCAATCGGCTCATTACATGGATCAGGCGCTCGAACAGTTTTTCAACGATCTGAAAAAATCAGGATTGTATGATAATACGATTGTGGTCATGTACGGCGACCACTACGGCATTTCTGAAAACCATAATAAAGCGATGTCCAAAGTATTGGGCAAAGATATTACACCGTATGAGAATGCTCAATTACAGCGGGTTCCGCTGTTCATCCACGCACCGGGTGTCAAAGGGGTAAAATCCCACAAATACGGCGGCGAAGTCGATGTGGAACCTACCCTGCTTCACTTGATGGGCGTGGATACGAAAGATTACTTGATGAGCGGTTCCGACCTTCTGTCTCCTGAACACCGCGAAGTGATTCCGTTCAGAAACGGCGACTTCATTTCGCCGAAGTACACGAAAACGAACGGAAACTACTACGATACGAAGACAGGCAAGCTCCTCAGCGAAAAAGACGTCGATCCGAACATCGATGAATCGGTGAAAAAAGAGCTTGAAATGTCGGATAAAATCGTCGACGGAGATTTGCTGCGGTTCTATAAACCGAAAGGATTCAAGGCAATCGATCCGAACGACTACGACTACACCAATCATAATCCGAAAAGCTCCGAATCCGACGCATCTAAAGCAACGACATCGGAGTCCGGACAATGATCAAAAACACCTGCTTTCTTAGACGGAAGGCAGGTGTTTTTTCGCCGCCAGGCCGCGCTGTTCCTTTTTCGGGAACAGATATGGTAAGCTTGATGTAGAATATAAAAAAAGAAAGCGGGAATGAACTGTGATTGTAACGAATGACCAAGAGCTTGAAGGGCTCAAAAAAATCGGCAGAATCGTCGCTTTGGCGAGGGAAGAAATGAAGGCAAAAGCCGAGCCCGGCATGAGTACAAAAGAGCTCGATCTGATCGGAAAGCAGGTGCTTGAAGCCCACGGAGCCGCATCAGCTCCGGAGAAAGAATACGATTTCCCGGGAACGACGTGCATCAGCGTCAATGATGAAGTGGCCCACGGCATTCCGAGCACTTCTACGATTTTAAAAGAAGGAGATTTGATCAATATCGACATTTCGGCTGAATTCGGCGGCTACTATTCAGACACCGGAATTTCATTCGTATTGGGCAATGGCGATGAAACGCTGCACAAGCTGTGCCAATGCGCAGAAAGCGCTTTTCAAAAAGGGCTCGAGCAGGCGCGGGCCGGAAAAAAACAAAACCAAATCGGCAGAGCCGTATACAACGAAGCGAAGGCAAACGGATTTACCGTCATTAAAAACCTGACCGGCCACGGGATCGGAAAAAAGCTTCACGAAGCGCCGAATCACATTCTAAACTACTATGATCCGTTTGACAGCGCGCTCTTCAAAAACGGAACCGTCATCGCACTGGAGCCGTTTGTTTCGACCAAAGCCGAACATGTTGTAGAAACAGGAGACGGCTGGACGTTCAAAACGCCTGACGGAAGCCTGGTGGCGCAGATCGAGCATACGATCGTGATCACGAAAGGCGAACCGGTCATTTTAACGAAGCTGGATTAATCGATAAGCGCAAACCCGGACTGCCGTCAAAGTCCGGGTTTTTTATGTTACAATAAAAAACAGCATGGCTGAAAGGAGCTCTTTTATTTATGTTGTTTGCCATCATCGGACTGATTTTTTTCATCGAAAGCGTGATATTAACCGTATATGCCCATAAAAAAAAGAACGGTTTTTTGAAATACATCGGAATCGTTCTCAGCATGTTGATTCTTGCGATGGTCATCACCAGTCTGATCTATCGTTAACCTTTCGATTCATACCTTTAGACTGATTCGAAAGAATCAGTTTTTGAAAATTTCGTTATGCCCCTTTTCAACGCTTTTGGATGGATGTTAGAATGCCAATTAATCCATGATGGAAAGGAGTTTTCTGACATGCATTACGGAAGCAAAGGCTGGTATGTTCAAGAATTGAAAAAACTGGGGATGACGACGTATGAAGGAAGAAAGCTTCAAAGCTACAAAACGCACTTTTTAGCGAATCTGCTTGACACTGTAAAAAAATAATCATGACGCCGCACCGTTTTTCCGGTGCGGCTTTTTTTATGCGCCCAGCTGCTTTATAAATGCCGCCCTCCAGCTTTCTGACAAAGCCTCGACCTCAAGGATCTTCCGAATGGCTGGCTGATTATTCCGGTCATGGTACATCAAACGGTTTGCATATGCGACAGTGATTTCGTGCGCGTCACGGGAGACGAAGCGCAGCCGCGAATCAGGTGCAACGATCCCTTCTTCCAGCACCCTGAAATAAAAGCCGCTGTAGCCGGTGTCCCTTACTTTCAGCACCATATCTTTGACATTCAGCTTTTTGGCGAGCTTAAAACAAGGCTGCCGCGGCTGGCTCACCTGCACCAGCGCTTCACCGAGCTTGAAAATGTCACCAATGCATACATCTTGTTCGGTTAATCCTTTGACAGACAGATTTTCGCCGAATGCAGCCTGAGGAAGCTTTTCGCCAAGCGCGTTCTCCCAATACGGATAATGGTCAGCCGGATAGACGCACACGGCCTTATCCGCGCCCCCGTGATGGACGAGATCGGCCTGCTTGTCGCCGTCAAAATTCGTCCTGCTCAAAAATACGGGAGAGCCGGCGGGACGTTTAAAAATCGCCGTCTCCACTTTCTTCCCTTCAAATTCGCATACCTCCGGCGATCCTACATAAATTGACGAAATCTCATACTCTTTTTGATCCAAATCATCACGCCCTTCCTATATTTTCATATTGTAGCGATTCGCATTCTTCATGTCCATCCCGTGATCGAAAAACGGGAAATATGATAGCATAGAAGAAAAGGGGTGTTCTAGGGTGCTTCAATATCGGATCATTGTTGACGGACGCGTCCAAGGCGTCGGCTTCCGCTACTTCGTACAAATGGAGGCGGATAAACAGAAACTGACCGGTTGGGTCAAAAACCGCGATAACGGCACTGTGGAGATCCGTGCCGAAGGGCCTGAAGAAAGCCTGAAACAGTTTCTGAAAGCCGTCCAAAAAGGAAGCCCGTTTTCACGCGTCACAGACGTCACAGTCGAGGAAACGAAACAGCTTGACGGATACCAGAAGTTTAACATCTCATATTATTTTTTCGTGTCTCTTGACTTCTTCAGGGAAATACTTTAGCATTTAGTTAAATAACTAAATACCTAAATATCAAGGATGTTAAACATGAATCAAACCTTTAAAGCATTGGCCGATCCGACTAGGAGAAAAATATTGAATCTGCTGAAAGAACGGGACATGACTGCCGGTGAAATCGCCGGCCATTTTCAAATGTCAAAGCCGAGTATCTCCCAGCATCTAAAAATCTTAAAACAGGCCGAATTAATTCAGGATGAAAAAAAAGGGCAATTCATCATTTACTCGCTGAATACGACGATGTTTCAAGATATTATCAGCTGGGCTTTCAGCTTTACTGAACAAAATGGAAAAGACGAAGGAGATGCAAAATGAAGAAGCACATATTTCCGCTATCTATAATGATCATCAATCTGTTGGTTTGGGTATTCGCGTACCCGCACATGGCCGACCAGGTCCCGATCCATTGGTCGTCCTCAGGCGAAGTCGACCGCTATGCCCCAAAAATGGAAGCGATGCTGACTGCGATGGGACTGCTTGTCGTTGTGTACGGCTTGATGGCCGTCACGCCAAAAATCGACCCCCGCAAGAAAAACTACCGCCTGTTTTCAAAAACGTATGATATTCTCGTCAATGCGATGATGGTGATCTTTTCTTTGATCAATCTATTGATGGTGCTGTCCGGACTCGGATACGATCTGCCGACCCGGAGCATCGCCCCGGTCCTTGTTGGGGCTCTTCTGATCGTAATCGGCAATTACCTTCCGCGGGTCCGTCCCAATTTCTTTATGGGCATTAAAAACCCTTGGACATTGAGCAGTGATGAGATTTGGAAAAAAACCCACAGATTCGGGGCGAAGGTGTTTACCGTCGCAGGCATCTTCATCATAGCTGACGGCTTGTTTGCCATCGGTCCAGGTGTGATTCTGCCGATTATTTTGATTACCGTTTTTGCGCCGTATATCTACTCGTACATGCTATTCCGAAAAGAAAACGGCATGAACAGATAAGGCCGGTTTTAACCGGTCTTATTTATTTGCAAATAATCGATCAATCCGGTCCCTGTCAACGTCTAAAATCCATTCGTTCAACCGGCTGTACAGCGGCTCAAGGTCTTCTTTCCGAGCGGCGATCACATCGCAACCCCGGTCATCATACAAATGGAAAACCATCTTCCGCGAGGCATTCAAAAAATAGATGTCAAAATCGTATCCCGGATTCGAAAAATCTTTGGCGCATATGACGGACAGCAGTTGCCGAAGCGGATATCGCCCTTCGTGCAGCGAAGATAAAAACGGCTGTCCCCCCGATGCTGCAGCCTCTTTAAAATCGTTTTTTGCTTCACGCATTTTTTAAAAAGGTTCATCCGCTTTTTTTGCCCAAAGGTGATATCCGCGGCAATCAGCATGTTATCGGCGGCTGAAAACACCCGGTTGAATATCGCAAGGCTTCTTTCTTTCATCTGCCGAAGGTTGTCCGGTTCTTCATGATCTGCCCAAGGCTTTGCGATTTCAAAACGAATCCCGTACGGCCATCTGTAGAATAACGGCGGTTTTAAGTGCATTCCCATAAAATTCCGTTCCATAAATAAGTCAATATCGTGTTTCATAAAACAGCTCCTTCGGGCATAAATCAGGCTGCCCGTTTTTTTCGGACAGCCGTTTTCAACGTTTATTTCATTCCTTTTTGAACCGCCTTCCAGAACGACGCTGATTCGTGTCCTAAAGAATAAACGGATACACCTGCGATTTTATACTGCCTGGCCAGGCGGCTCTTCGCTGCAATCGTTTTTTCGTCTTCATACCAGACGACATGCTTATGTTTGTTTGCGTCCTTATAAGAAAACATCATGGAGCCCGATTTTTTGTTGTAAACAGGCTTTGCCTTCAGCTTTTTTTTGAGCGCCGCAAGCTCATTCCACTGTTTTAATTTGCTGTTCGAATGATCCTTCAGATCCCAGTCGTTCCCGTAAGACGGAATGCCCATGATCACTTTATTCGCTTTGATCGTCTTTACCGCATATTGTAACGTTCCCTTGATCCAGTTCGTTCCGGCGACTGATCCCAGACTGCCCCAAACGCCGTGTTCGTCGTATGTCATGACTTGCACATAGTCGGCATATTTGCCGATTTTTGCGTAGTCGTACGGCCAGCTCCAGTCATCATTTCGATTATCCGCGCTTTTGGCAGGAACCGATACCATCGTTTTGATCTTGTTCTTTTTCAGTACGCCTGCCACGTATTGAATGAGGCTCGAATACTTGGCCCTGTCGCCCGGTTTTACCGCTTCAAAGTCGATGTTGATTCCGGTAAACGATTCTTTTTTGGCAAGCTTGACGAGCCGGGCGGCAAAATGTTTGCGCACAGTTTTGTTTGTCATGACGCGCGACGCCAGGTTCCCGTCAAAGTCTTGAATCGATTCATTATAATTGGAGATGACCGCCCACGTTTTTATTTTTTTCTTTTTTGCATACGACAGCTGGTTTTTCGGCGTCTCTCCGATGATGTTTCCTTTTTGGTCAAACGCATACGTATCAGGCGCTATCGCGTTCAGATAGCTGTGATAACTCGTCAGCGAACGGTATGATGCCGTCTCCCCCGTCGTATAACCAAGTACGATTTTTGCCCCTTTTGCTTCCGCTCCCGTATAAGTCAAAACGGACAACATAACAGCCAGAGCGGCGCCAAGCCAAAGGTGTTTTTTCATTGCTGCAGTCTCCTTTTACTGTTCGATATAAGGCTTATCCTGATAAAAATAATTCGGTTTTACGGTTTTATTCTCATAATGGCTGTGGAAAATATGGGTCGATGCCGGCGACAGCGGCGGGATCAGCCACGTCCAGCTTGCCGTCAGCTCGCGCCCCTCTTCTGCCTCCTGCTCCTCAAAGCGTTTAAACTGGCTTGCCGCCGTGTGGTGATCGACGATGCTGACGCCTGCCTGTTTGTATGAATGAAGCACGGCCGTGTTCAATTCAACGAGCGCCCGGTCTTTCCACAATGAAGCATTTCGCTCAGTATCAAGGCCCATGATGTTCGCCACTTTCCCGAGCATATTGTAGCGGTCTTCATCGGCTAAATTGCGCGCGCCGATCTCCGTGCCCATGTACCAGCCGTTAAACGGAGCCGCGTTATAATGAATTCCCCCGATTTCAAGCTTCATATCCGCAATGATCGGCACAGCATACCATTTCAGTCCCAGGTCTTTAAACGCTTCAATGTCAGGGTGTGTAAGCGGCACCTCTTTGACGATCGACCGGGGCAGCTCATACCAGACGGGAGGCTTGCCATCGATTTGAAAAATAAGCGGAAGCACGTCAAAATGCGTTCTTTCGCCTCTCCAGCCAAGCTCCTCGCATGCCCTAGTCAAATCGATTGAAGCCGGATCCCCGATGATGCCGTTTTCCGTCTCATATCCCGCATACCTGATCAGCTGGTGATTCCAAATCGTCACCTTTTTTTTGCCGTTTTCCTCAGGAGGAAAAATCGTGATGAACGGTTTGATTTTCCCGTCGTTCGTCGCCGATTTGATATGATGATAAAGCGCGTCCCGAACCTCCTCTTCCGTTTCCGCATCGCGCCTGTCAATGACGGAAAGAGAGTTCCAGAACAGCCTTCCGATGCAGCGGCTGCTGTTTCTCCAGGCCATCCTTGCTCCGTGTTCCAGCTCTTCTGCCTGATGCGAATAGCTCCCCGTTCTGATGATGTCCTCCCGGATTGTATGTAAACGTTCCTTCATTTCTTCGGCTGATTTAGACAATTCTTTATAGCATTGTTCAATGAAGTTCTTTGCTTCCATCCAAAGCGCTTCACGATTTTCCAAATGACTCCTCCCCTTCCTGCTCCCAATTGATTCTTATTTTATCGGTTTTCGTTGAGGTTTAAAACCTTTCTTTCTGAAATAAATGTTAAAAAGCATCCGCCGTCAAGACGGATGCTTTTCGTTTATTTTTGTAAATGAAGCGCTTTTTGATCAAGCATAAAGCGATAGACAGGCAGCTCTTTTCCTTTTTCAGAGGAGATGTAGCCTGTGCTTACAAAGCTGTCAACCGATTCAGGCTCAAGCGCGATCGACAGCAGATTCGTTTGCGGCTGTGCCGTAACATACACTTTTGTGCCTTTCGGAAATTCTTTTTTCACGTGTTTGAGCGCCGTTTCAACTTGAACCACAGGACGGCCTTCTGATTCTCCGGCCGTTTCTTTTGAGGTGACCTGATAGGCTTCTGCTGAAAGTTTCTGCTTAAACCGCAATGCCGCGCTTTTTAAACCTTGGTCTTTCAGTTTTCTATCGATGTCCTCGTGTCCGGGGAGGACGAGATAGGCGACCGGCCGCGTTCGCGAAAGGACGGGAACAGCTTGGCTTGAGTTGTAATATTGAACAGGGACGTCAATCGCCTGCCCTGAAGCGATGTCAGCCATTTTCAGCGTGTCTTTAAACGGTCCGGCAAAATCGCTTTTGATGACCACCTGGTCCTTGTCATCGGCTTTCGCTCCTTTTTGGTTCAGCTTCCATTTTTCAGAGGCGACAAGATGTTTGATTTCCGCCGCATGCTTGACTGTCGTATCTATGATCGTTTTATGCGTCGTCACTTGGGCGGCCACCCTACGTTTAAAGTTTTCGCGGCCGATGTCGATTCCCCTGCTCTCGACAAGAAATGAAAGAGCCGGCTGAAGAGCAAAGGCGTTGCGTCCGATTCTCGCTTCCGGTCCTCCTTCATAGATCTCTATTTTTCCGTCTTCCGTTTTCCCTGTCGTATAGTAGAAATCGTTTGAAAACCCTTTTTCACTGAGCTTTTCTCTGACGCCGTTTACAAAAAGGCTGTCAGATGCGCTTCTGATTCCTTCCGGTATATTTAAATTTTTCCCTGATAAAATTAAAAGATCGTGGTATTTTAAAGCGCCTTTTTCTCCGATATTCTGAAATTCATTTTGGCCGACGCCGTATTCGTGTGCGTCGATGACGACCTCCGGAGAATATTTATTGAATTCTCTATGAAGCGCACGCAGCTCGGGCGACTCAAGCTTCACATGATCCCGGTTTGCGTCAATGCCGCTCGCAAGCTTTCTAGTGAACTGATACGATCCGTCAGGATTGATTCTCGGAACGATGATCACATTGACTTTTTGAAGCACCTTGTCGCCGTAAGGTCCGGCCAGCTTTTCAGCGATGGCCAGAGCCGATTCGCCTGAGGCCGGTTCATTGCCGTGAATCTGCGCCTCCAGCCATATCGTCGGTTTATTGGATACGGAGAGGATGCGGTCGTCTTTTGTAAAGTACAGAACCGGAATCGCTCTTTTCTCAATTGAAAAACCGATATTTTTCATTTTGACATTCGGACTCTTTTTTGTCAGTCTTGTGATAAACCTCATCATTTCTTCCTGTGTCGTGAATGCCTCATCATCCTTTACGAATGCCGGAGTTTGAAACGCTGCCCGAGGCTCCGGATATAATGAAGACAGTTGTTCTGGCTGAGTATATAACTTTCCATAATAAGGGGTGTCAGCAGCATGGACCACACCGGACAGCATCAGTCCGCCCAACAAAAGAGAAATTCCAAACAAAGCCTGTACCCTTTTTTGAATGTTCATCTTTCCTCAGCTCCTTTCACAGCATATCTGCATTATAAATGAAACAACCGCTCCTTTTGTCAAAAAAGTCAGAAAATTAATCATTTGATGCATAAAAACACGTGTTGTTATGGTAATTTTTTCTTACCATCCCTGTGAAGCGGGAAGGCTGTCCGCCAGGCTCGAAAGCTCTTGCGAAAAGTCCGTTCCCTTCATCGGCACGCCGTGTCCGGTCAATAATGAGGCGGGCTTCAGCTCAGCCAGCTTTCGAATCGACTCCCCCGCTTTTAACCAGTCCATCGTGAAATACGCCGGCGGCCCGTTCAGCTCTTGTTTTTGAATCGCAACTTCAAAAAGGGATTCCTGTTCAACCGTCGTGACGGCGTCACCCGCAACCAGCGTTTTGTCCGATTCGCGAAAAAGCGAGATATGGCCCGGGGTAGCAATCCATCTCCAGTCTTCTAAAAACGGAACTGAGCCGTCTTCCTTAAGCGGATTTGCCCTTGACGAAACATCGATCGAATGCCGCGGAAAGAGAGGGGACAGCTTTGCGACCAGCCCGCTTTTCGCCTCAGGCTTTGCCGGTGGGTAATCGGCCTTTCCCGTTACATACGGCATTTCTTCCGGATGGACATAAACGGGAACTTGCCATCTATCCAACAGCTCCTCCAGCGCCCCGACATGATCGAAATGCCCATGCGTCAAAATGATCGCCTTCAGCTGACGATCGTTTTCAAGCAGCTTCTCCGCCTCTTTGATAATGAAAGATGCCGATTTCGGCATTCCGCAGTCGATCAGCACCGCATCACCTGAAGGCGCGAGGATAAAAAACACATTGACAATCTGAACCGTTAATCCGTAAATTCCTTTTGCATATTCCTTGCAGACCCCGCTATTCACGGAGGTCAGGGGCATATAAGAATCGCTCACTTGTATCACCGTCGCTTTACAAAATTTTTCAGCGTTAGTGTGTGCTTACTCCGGTGTGTTTATGAGTATTTTTGCATCGAAGGGGCGGCTTCCCGGCCGGCGGGTGGCATGGTACAGTTTTTTTAAAAGAGCTGGGAGGCGGGAAAGTGATGGAGGATCGCTGGTTTACCGTGACAAAGCTTGATGAGAAGACATTTGCGATCAGTGAATACGGACATTGGGAAAATGTTCACTCCTATTTGCTGCTCGGAACAAAAGAAGCCGCTTTGATTGACACAGGACTCGGGATTGACAATATCAAAAGAATAACCGACAAGCTGACGAGCATGCCGGTTACCGTCATTACCACCCATGTGCATTGGGATCATATCGGATGCCACGGGAAATATGAGCGCATTTATGTACACGAAGCTGAGAAAGATTGGCTCGCCGGCGGAATAAAAGGTCTTCCAATCGAACAAATACGAAAAGACGTGTCACGCGATATTACAAAACCCGTCCCTGACACGTTCGATCCTGAAAGCTATACGCCGTACACAGGTGAACCGACGGGTGTTATGGCAGACGGCGACATCATCGAGATCGGTTCAAGGCCGCTCGTCATTTACCATACACCAGGACATTCCCCGGGCCATATCTGCATCTTTGACGCCGCAAACGGTTATCTGTTCACCGGAGACCTTCTGTATACCGGAGCTCCCATCTACGCTTTTTACCCGACGACAGATCCGGCCAGCTTGGTTGAGTTGCTTGAAAAAATTTCGGCCATCAGGCGTGGGGGGAAGGTTTTCGGCGGGCACCATCAGCTGGGGCTTGATCCCGTCATTTTACAGGAAGCCTGGTATGCGGCATGGCACTTGAAGAAACACGGGCTGGTCAAGCATGGCACCGGCATTCATCGATTTAAAAACCTGAGTTTTCGGTTTTAAGTAACAAAGATGATTGCCTTGCGAGAATCATCTTTCGCGCTTTATTCAAAAATGCAGACCTTTCCTGCGGGAACCTGATCCTTTTGCTCCAAACATTAAAGATGTCAGACAAAAACCAATTACGCCGCCGGCCGTATTTAGAATTAAATCGTCGACATTAAAAGTTCTCGCCATTATTAATCCTGTCACAGATAGCACAAGTTGGAGACTCTCAATCAAAAAGCTTGTCAAAAAAACAAACACTGCCGCTTTTTTAAGCGAAGTTTTTCTCCATAGAACGGAAAGATACACACCTAAAGGAATGAGCAATAAAATATTAAAAAATGTAAGCTTGACGGAATTCCAAAAAAACCAGTCAAATCCGCTCTGCTGATACATTTGCATCCATTCAGCGACAAAATAAAATGGAATGAGCTGAATGTTCATTTGAGCGTATGCCGGCTGCGGCGGAATGTTGATCCCGCCTAACGTATAGTGATAAACAAAGCTCAAATAAACAATAAAACTGGCAAACGCCATTTTCCTAAAAAAACTTGTCTTTTTTCGGTTTTTGACAATGTCATACAAAAAGTAGACGATTGCAAACATGAAACCGAGCAGCATTAAATCAACTGACCAGAACATTAAAATCCACACCCTTATTTTTTGTCACTATACTATCAAGTTTTGTTGATTTTCACCATAGCTCATAAACACTACTTACCAAACTATTCTTCTTTAGCTTTTAAAGCGTCAGAAATACTTATTTTTTTCAATACGAAAAATAAAATAGATAGTGAAATCAAGGATAAAGTGCCTGTAAAAGCAACTGAGTAAAAATAATATTTAAGATAATTATAAATATTATGGTTTTCAGGCATTGAAAATGTAAGAAAAAGAATTATTGTTCCGCTTAAAAGAAACGCTAAAATTAAATAGGTAGTCATTTCAATTATTAGTTCTTTAAAAACTGCTGTGACACTTTTTCCAAAGGCTCGATTAATTGCAATTTCAGCTTGTCTTTGAATGATTCTAGAATAGATTGTTGCAGCTAATGTTAAAACAGAATAAAATGCAGTAACCGTAAATAATATAGTTCCTAATATTGAAAGATAATTTGAAATTGATTCAATCCTCTTATTATCTTCTGTTTCCGAATAATAAAGACTTCCAGGAATTGAGGCCACCATTTGTTTCGTTTTATTAATAATCCCCTTCTTTTTTTGATTAGAAATAGAATGATCAGTATATATTTTCAATTCTTTATAGCCATCAAAAACCCAAAATTTTTTAGCTACTTCTTCATAAATTAAAACTGTAATTCCTTCACGCTCTTGAGAAATTTGATTTTTTTGCATCATGTAAGGAGACAAGATGATTTGTTCTATCTTAAAATCCCAATTTTCAAAAGCTAGTTTTTTTTCATTAGAGGTAAAAGCAATCCTACCAATTTTCACTTCGTCTCCATTTATAATTTTATTATTCATTCCTTTTTGATTTATTTCAGAAAGAAAATAAAGGCTGACCTGGATTTTTTTAATTTCCCAATGGAACTTTCTTCGAAATTATACATGTATTTAAGTTGTTTAAGTTCACTGTCATTCACTAATACAATATCCACATTAGGAATTGGTATAAGATTATTTGGTATTAAATTATCAATTGTATCCTCAGATATCTCAACATTTATATTTTCCAGTTTATAGTTACTCATCCAAGATTTAATGTATGGTGAAAGCTGTTGTTTAGTTAAAAGTAAGGTACTCCCTAGTGAGTTTGGAACTTTATCAATATAAATAATTCCTGGCATGCGTTGAAGATCTTCCACACTTTTATAATCAAAAGAAACAGATTGATTGGTTTCTATTGCATAGCCATTTACATGTTCTTCAGCAGTCAATTGCTTAGATGAAAGTATAAAATCCGGTGTTGTTTCTTCGGGTTTATCAATTATTTCTTCGGAAATTAACTGGGTAAAGAAAAAAATCATGATCGAGAAAGACAGTATCACAATAAATAATATGGAAGATTTCCATCGAAACGCAAGTTGAATCACTAAAGACTTCAATTTAAAAGGAAATTTTTCGATAAATTGATAAACACGGTATCCCTTTACTATAAGAGGATTCCCTTTTAAATTCGTTTGAATTGTTTCTTTGCTTATTTTTTCCGTTAAAATTAATGCTGTTATGCATAATGAAAAAAATAATACGATGAGCCAAATCGTGACGAACAGAGTAGATTCCAGCAGAGGTGAAGAACTATAGCTATCAGTAACATATGTTTGATGATTTAATATCTTTTTCAAGTATGTCCCAACTGGAAAAGATATTAAGAAACTCACTAAAACAATGATGGTAATCTGAAAAAAAACAAGAAGCCTTATATGATGTTTTTTTGCTCCATAAGATCTCAGTATCGCAATTTTTTTTCGGTAATTCTTATAGAAAACCTCAAATATTCGAAAACAGCAGCATAACGAACCGAATATTAGAATAATTGAAAAAAACAAACAGATGTGAAAAATGGTATTATAGTTTTTATATCCTTCATTAAAAAGATTCTCGTTTTCATATAATTGTTCAACACTTGACAAATGCTTTTCGAAATTTTCATTTATTTCTTGTTCGATCCTATCTACATCTTCATTTTGAAGAGAAAAAATAAGACTATTTTGTATATCAATGTGCTTTTTTGCATTAAGTATTGTCGGACTTACAAAGATATTCGGATATGTATTCTTTCCTTTTTCTATATTTATTGGAGTAGACCAATTAGATGAATAGTTATTCACAACACCTACTACTTGGTAATCTTCCTCAATAGCACCTATTTTTAGTTTAACATTCTCTCCAATAACGTCATCTGTTTTAAAAGATTCAGTTAAAAATGATTCAATAGCAATCTCATTTTTGTGTACAGGCATCCTCCCATGTAAAATATGGATATGCCCTAATTCTAAAGCATTTTTGTCAAACCATCCAATAGATGCTCCGATTGCAGAATCATTAAAATCTTCCGTATAACCAACTAAAAAAATTCCTCCTCCTTTTTTTATACTATGTATTCCTTTTAATTCTTTGAACTCCTTTTCATTAAGATTGTTAATTATAGCATGATGTTCACCATATTTTTCATAGGCCTTTTCTTTTGTGTATTTCAGAATTTCTTCTGTCGCACTGTTCACCATAATAAGAAAGACCATAGATATAAAGATAACAAAAACCATTAAATAAGATATTTTTTTCTATGGAACAATGACTTGAAAGCTAATTTAACCCAAAACATATTTCAACACCTTTATAAAGTTTTAACTCGTCCATCTTCAATAAAAAAAAGCTGATCTGGCCTTTCTATCAAGTTTTCTTCGTGTGTAACAATCACTAATGTTTTATCAAATTGTTCACATAGAGAAACTAAAAGTTCAATAACTTTTTTCGCATTTTTTCGATCTAAATTACCAGTAGGCTCGTCCGCAAAAATGATTTCTGGATCATTGGCCATTGCTCTTGCAATAGCGACTCTTTGTTGCTGACCACCTGATAGTTGGAAAGGAAAGGATTTTAACTTGTTTCCAATTCCCAAAATATTTGTCAGTTTTTTAATATCCGAAATGTCTTTTTTCTTTTTATTAATCATTAGAGGGAGAATAATATTATCAAACACTGAAATCTCAGGTATTAAATGATAATTTTGAAAAATGAAACCAAAATTATTGCCTCTAATATTAGCTTGTTCAGCATCATTTAATTTATAAAAATTTTGCTGTTTAAACCATACATGGCCGTTGGTAGGATCCTCCATGCCACCAAGGAGACTCAGCAAAGTTGTTTTCCCTGATCCGCTTTTTCCCAATATTACATTGATTGAACCCTTGCTTATAGAAAGAGTAGTAGGGTGCAACGCATAAAATAATGAAGCACCCTCCCCATATGATTTTGTTACTTGATTTGTCGATATTATAATTCTATTATCTTGTCTCATAATCTTTCTATTGTTTAATCCTTCCTCCACCTTTTATATTAATTCCATAATCTGAATATGTATGCTTCGTAACATTAACTCTGTACGTTCCCGAAGCTACTTTCCCTACATTTTTGCTATAACTTTTTCCTGTGGTTAATCTGCCGGTATTGTAACTAGTAAATATCCCCTTGCTAATTGTTACAGTATATTTATGGGTTTGTGGTAGAGTTTCACCAGTCTCAGCCTTGATAGTTTTTGCATTAGCAGTTATGGTGGTAGATTTATTGCTTAGCTTATGCTTATAGGCTCCAGTTACTGCAGTTCGGATATTGAAAGAATACGGTTCATTATAAGCTAAACTCGCCGTACTAAAGCCGAAAATAAAGACCAAAGCAATAATAGAGAAAGTGACTAATATTTTCTTTCTCCTTAAAAATTTTTTCATAATAATCCCCTCTTCCCATTTTTTAATTTTCTTCTTTTATTGGCCAACTTAAAAAAAAACAGATCTGTCATATATTAGGTTAATATGTAAATCAATATAAGTAAATACAAAAATTGGATTTTTATTATCCTTCATTTGTTTCAAAGAAAAACTCATAAAAAACGGGTTTTATGATAGAGGCCCTAATTCCAAAGCTTTTAATTTAAATGCGTCTCTAGACCATAAATTGTGTATTTCAAATCAACTGTGTCAATATGAACATAAAAAGAAGGACAAGCTCCTGCCCTTCTTTTCACCACATCCCCAGCACCTTCCACCACAGGCCGCCGACAACGAGCCATACCACAAGATGAACTAGCGACAGGATGAAACCGATAAACCACCATTTTCCTTCCGGGATATAGCCGGCACCGAAAAAGACGGGTGCCGCTCCTGCGCCATAGTGTGTCGTACAGCCGAACAGGTTGCTGAAAAACGCGAGGGCGAAGGCCGATAAAAGCGGCGGCGCGCCGGCGGCTACGGTAACGGCGAAAAACGCCGAATACATCGCGCTGATATGGGCGGTTGCGCTGGCAAAGAAATAGTGCGAATAAAAGTAGACGAGAATTAACACGAGGAAGGCTGTCATCCATGGGAAACCTGAAACAAAAGACTTCATCATATCGCTGAACCAGCCGACCATTCCGAGCGTATTCAAAAAGGACGCAAGCATGAGGAGAGTCGCAAACCATATAAGCGTATCCCATGCACCCTGCTCCTTTTTAATATCGTCCCATGTCAGCACCTGTGTCAAAAATAAGACTGACAAACCGATCAAAGCCGTCGTCGTGGCGTCTATATTGGCGCGGCTTCCGAATATCCACAGAAAAAGGACGAGGAAGAAGACGATGACCATGAACAATTCTGATCGTTTAAAAGGTCCCATTTCCTTCAGCTTGTTTGTCGCAATGCCCGCAGCGTCCGGTGTTTCTTTAATTTCGGGCGGGTACAATTTATAAATGACAAGCGGCGTAACGATCAGGCTCACGATTCCGGGAACGATCGAAGCAAGCGCCCAGCTTGTCCAGGTCATATTCACTCCCGCCACATCATGTGCGAGTTTTGCGACTAATGGATTCGCCGCCATCGCCGTCAAGAACATCGCAGACGTAATCAGATTTCCTTGAAAGCCGACTTTCAGCAAAAAGGCCCCAATTTTCCGCTCTGTGCCGTTGTCCGGCGTTGAACCGAACGTTTCCGACAAAGAATGGATAATCGGAAAAATGATGCCTCCCGCTCTAGCAGTATTGCTGGGGATGGCGGGTGCGAGAATCAAATCGCTGAAAAGCAGCGAATACGAGAGCCCGAGTGTTTTTTTGCCGAACACCCTGACAAACATATAGGCGATTCTCGCTCCAAGGCCTGTTTTAATAAAACCGCGGGAAATGAAAAACGCAATGACGATCAGCCAAATCGTTTTATTTCCAAATCCGCTCAGCGTCTCTTCAATTGACAGCGTTCCGGTGAGAGCCGTGACCGCCAGGGCGAATATAGCGATCGATCCCATCGGCAAAGGCTTGGATATGAAGCCGATAATCGTCGCCACAAATATCGCGAATAAATGCCACGCTTTCGGGTGCAGTCCGGCGGGCACCGGTATGAACCAGATGATGATTCCGGCTGCAATCGTGATGATCAACGGAATGAAGCGAACTTCCGGTTTCTTTTCCGGATCTTTTTCTTTTGTCACGACATATTTCCTCCTATAGATCTGTATTTCTTTTTACTTTGCCCTTTTCTCACCGGTTCATGAAAAAAAATAAGCTGCCGACACAGTCGGCAGCCTGTCTTAAACCCAGGATTTCACTTTATCATGATCGGTTACAAACAGGAGCACTTTTCCTTCATCAAGGTGCTTTTCGAACTGTTCCGCTTCCTGTTTTGAAAAGCCGATTTCATGAATTTTATTGCGAAGTTCATCTCCCTTTTTATTGAAGAAATTCCCCACCGCATGTTTGATGCCTGTCTCCTCTGCACCGATCGTATTGGCGTCCGCGTTTTCCGCAATTCTTTCCGTCCTGTCGTCATCATGTGAAAGAACGTATATGTCCTCTCTGGCGACGCCGATCTCCTTGAGTTCGTTGATATCCTTCATCAGCTTTTCATCATTTGTATATTCCCTTACAACTGGTTTCATCTAAAATCTCCTCCTTTGTTGCATGTTGTAGTTATGACTTACCCCATCGGCACCCGGTTAAACAACGAAATGCGCTGCGTGACATTCTTGTATCAATATTACATTTGTTATAGATTTTCAGAAAATATGTTTGTTATCGGATTCGTTTAGGTACAGTAAAAGAAGATCAATCGAAAATGGGGTGATTCCGCTTGAATTATTTTTCGCCGGAACAGCAATACAACGCATGGATCATCAGCGATTTGCTCAAACAAATTTTCCTATTGGAAGGTCATGAAGACTCGGATACCCACCTTTTTGAAACCTTTGCGGCCCAACGGTTCGGCATCAATGTTGATTTTATCTTTTCGATCATCATGAACATCGGCGATCCCGAAGAGCGAACGGCCGGCAGCACGGAAGACATCCTGGCTTCATATCTGTTCACCCTGCTTCCTTTTGTCACAAAGGACATGCTTAACGACTCCAAGGAAAACGCCAATCAATACCTCTTAAATACAAGGGATGCAGACGTATATCACCTTTTCCTCCCTGAATCGGTCCTCCTCAGACGCTGAATCCGTAAAAAGCGGCCATGCCTGAAAACATAAAAAAGAGGGGCTTTTTAGGCCCCCTATTTTTCGATGATTTGTCCTCTCTCATATACAATTTTCTGAAGGCGGATTCCGAGCTTTTTCGCTAGCTTTTTCAGCCGCTCTGCTTCGCCGCGGGTCACAAGGCTGATGACCGTTCCTTCGCTTCCGGCTCTACCCGTTCTTCCCGAGCGGTGGATATAGCCTTCTTCATTCGGCAAATCGGCATGAATGACATATGGCAGCTGCTGAATGTCGATGCCGCGCGCCGCGATGTCGGTTGCCAAAAGCAGGTTAAACTCGCCTGCTTCAAACGCCTTGAGAATGTTCGCCCGTTCGAGCTTTTTCGCTTCACTGTGCAGGACTCCGACATCGACATGGTGATAAGCCAATTTTTCGGCGTACACGCTTAAATTGCCGATGTCTTTCACGAACACGAGAGCCTGCATTCCCTTGAGCCTTGAAAACTTTTGCAGAATTTTGATTTTATCGCGCTGGTCGCAGACGAGAAATTGGTGCTTGATTTTTGCCGCTTCTTCACTCTTTCTTTTCACCCTGATCAGTTCAGCGTCTTTCGTCATCCCGCGGAGCTCGCGTTCGGCATCCTCTTTTAACGTCGCTGAAAAGCAGACAAGCTGCCTGTCGCGCAGCGTCGATTTGATGATGCTTTGAATCGTGCCGCGGTGCTCAAGTGTAAGAAGATGGTCCGTCTCATCAAGGACGATCGTTTTTACTTCATGCATCTTCAGCTTTTTCATCTTGATCAGCTCGAGCACCCGCCCCGGCGTGCCGGCAATAATGTGCGGATGTTTTTTCAGCTTTTCCTGCTGCTTCTTTATATTGGCTCCTCCGATGAATGAAGCGGCTCTGATGTCAGACCCCTTTTTCCACTCAACGATGACGTCAAAAATCTGCATGACGAGCTCGCGGGAAGGGGCAAGGATTACAGCCTGGACGTTTTTTTGACCGGCGTCCAGTTTTTCCAATACAGGCAGTATGTAAGCGAGCGTTTTTCCCGTTCCGGTCGGCGATTCGGCGATCACGTCGCGCCCGTCCAAAATAAGCCCGGCCGTGCTTTTTTGAACATCGGTCGGTTCACGGAAGCCCGACGCCTCCCAATTTTCCTTAATAAACGGTTTTGCTTTATTTAAAAATGGCCATTTTTCTGTCATGTTTTTCTCCTTTATTCTCAGGTTGATCCTGTTCCTAGTATCTCAAAACGGAAGCGGCTTCGCAATTTTTCTTTTACCTTGCCCCCGGCAGTCCGGTATAATCGTAAAGAACGGTTTTATCATATATTCCGAGGTGCAAAACATGAGTTTATTATCGGTAACAAAGCTAAGCCACGGTTTTGGCGACCGGGCGATCTTTCAAGATATATCCTTTCGCCTGCTGAAAGGCGAACACGTCGGCCTCATCGGCGCTAACGGCGAGGGCAAATCGACGTTTATGAACATCATCACGGGCAAGCTCGAACCTGATGAAGGTAAAGTGGAATGGTCAAAAAAAGTCCGCGTCGGCTACCTTGACCAGCATACCGTTCTCGAGCGCGGACAGACGATCCGCGATGTGCTGAGAAACGCTTTTCATTATTTATTTGCAATGGAAGAAGAAATGAACGCCATTTACGGCAAAATGGGAGAGGCTGATCCCGACGAGCTTGAGAAGCTGCTTGAAGAAGTCGGGACGATCCAGGACGCCCTGACGAACAACGATTTTTACGCAATTGATGCAAAGGTCGAAGAGATTGCCCGCGGCCTCGGGCTCCATGACCTTGGGCTTGACCGGGATGTCACCGATTTAAGCGGAGGCCAGCGGACGAAAGTGCTGCTTGCCAAGCTGCTGCTTGAAAAACCCGACATTCTCCTATTGGACGAGCCGACGAACTACCTGGATGAACAGCATATCGAGTGGCTGAAACGCTATTTGCAGGATTACGAAAACGCGTTTATTTTGATTTCGCACGATATTCCGTTTCTCAACAGCGTCATCAATCTTATCTATCATGTCGAAAACCAGCAGCTGACCCGCTATGTCGGCGACTACAACCAATTCCGCGAAGTGTATGAAGCGAAAAAACAGCAGCTTGAAGCGGCCTATAAAAAGCAGCAGCAGGAAATTTCAGAGCTTAAAGATTTCGTCGCCCGCAACAAAGCGCGGGTCAGCACGCGCAATATGGCGATGTCACGGCAGAAAAAACTCGATAAGATGGACATGATCGAACTGCCGTCGGAAAAACCGAAGCCTGAGTTCCGCTTTAAACAGGCTAGAACGTCCGGCAAGTTGATCTTTGAAACGAAAGACCTCGTCATCGGCTATGATGAGCCGCTGTCCCGCCCGCTCAATCTGAAAATGGAGCGCGGCCAAAAAATCGCCCTGTACGGTGCGAACGGCATCGGAAAAACGACTTTGCTGAAAAGCCTGCTCGGCGAAATCCGCCCTTTGTCAGGAGAAGTCGAACGGGGCGAATACCTTCATATCGGCTATTTTGAACAGGAAGTAAAAGATGAAGGCCACAACACCTGCATCGATGAGGTGTGGAACGAATTCCCTTCCTTTACGCAATACGAAGTCAGGGCTGCTCTGGCAAAATGCGGCTTGACGACAAAGCATATCGAAAGCCGGGTCTCCGTTTTAAGCGGAGGAGAAAAAGCGAAGGTCAGACTGTGCAAACTCATCAATGCGGAAACAAACCTTCTCGTTCTCGACGAACCGACGAATCACCTGGATGTTGAAGCGAAGGAAGAATTAAAAAGAGCTCTCAAGGAATACAAAGGCTCGATCCTTCTTATCTCCCACGAACCCGAATTTTATACGGAGATTGCGACAGATACGTGGAACTGTGAATCATGGACGACGAAAGTGCTGTAAAGCAAAAAAAGCTTGTCTCCTTTTAAAGGAAACAAGCTTTTTCCTTAATGTCCGGCTTTGATGTTTGCCAAATGGCGGCGGCCGCCGATTAAGACCGCCATGCCGATCAGCACCGCGATACAGCCGGCAACATAAGGCGCATGTGCATTATAATGGTCGGCCAGCACACCTGCAAGCCACGGCGCGATCGCCCCGCCGATAAAACGGATTGAACTGTACGCAGATGAAGCGACTGACCGTTCGACAGGCGCTGCTCCCATCACAGCGGTCGTCAGGATCGTATTGACCATTCCTAAAATACCGCCGCCGATCACGATGAACGCGATGACTAGAGCCATGTAATCCGTCCAGATGGCAAGCGCCAGCAGATCTGCCGCAAACAAGACGAACAGCAGGATGAGGGAGCGGACGGTTCCCAAAGCACGCTCTACCGCCGGTGCGGTAAACACGGACGTGATCGCGAGAAACAGTCCCCAGCCGAAAAAGACGTATCCGAGGCCCCTCTCATTTAAATCAAGAACAAACGGAGAATACGCAAGCAGCGTAAAAAAGCCGAAGTTATATAAAAAGGCGGCGCTCGAAAGCGTAAATAGCCCCTTGTAACGCAGCGCCCGTATCGGAGCGCCGATGGAAATTTTCTTTTGCGGCTTCGGGATGGCCGGCAGTAGAATAAGAATCGCAAGCAATGCGACTGTCATTAAAATGGATACTCCGAAAAACGGCGCCCTCCATGAAATCGTTCCAAGCTCTCCGCCGGCAAGGGGACCTACAGAAATCCCCAAGCCGAGAGCCGCTTCATACAGGATGATCGCTTTTGCGCTTCCCCCTGTCGCCACACTGACGATAACGGCAAGAGCGGTTGAAATGAACAAGGCGTTGCCGAGGCCCCATCCGCCCCGGAAGCCGACAAGCTGAGCAATCGAATGGGAAAATCCGCCCAACGCGGCAAAAATAATAATCAAAATGAGACCTGATATCAATGTCTGCTTTGCACCGATCCGGCTCGAAATCGCTCCGGACAAAATCATCGCAAAGCCTGTCACAAGCAGATAGCTTGTAAATAAAAGCGAAACCTGGCTGGGAGACGCGTGCAGCTGCGCTGCAATCGCCGGAAGAATCGGATCGACCAGCCCGATGCCCATAAACGAAATAACGCAGGCAAACGCTACGGCCCAAACCGCTTTCGGCTGTTTAAAAAAACCTGAATTCTGTTGTTTCTCCATCAATGAATCATACCTTTCTTTCCATAAAAACAAACGCTATGTATATAGCGTTTTCCGTTTGGTTTAATCAATGTGTTCCAGCGCATGACGGGCTTTTTTTCGCATGCCCTCCAAGCGCTCCTTGAACGATTGAAATTTTTCGATCTTTTCGTCAATCATTCGCATTTGTTCGTCCAGCATATGCTGGATGTCTTCGAGCTTTTCTTTCCTTTCCTTCTTATCCAATGACAAAAGATAGCCTTCTTTATGCATTTCCAGGTGCTTGCTCGTTTCCATGAACTGCTGCAGCTCTTGCAGGGAAAATCCCAATACTTCCTTGGCGCTGATTACCCGTTCGAGCTCTTCCAGGTCGTCTTCGGAATAAAGGCGGACACCGCCTTCCGTCCGCTTCGGCGAAGAGAGAAGGCCGATTTCTTCGTAAAAACGGATCGTTCTTTTCGTCAAACCGCTGCGCTTTGCCATTTGGTCGATTTTCATCCAATTCACGTCAATATCCCCCCGTTGCCTCTTTTCCTTTCTTATTATACACCTTTCAGACTTTTACGTAAACGTTAAGTTTTATATGTAAAAAAAGGGGGCTATGCCCCTTCTAATTCAGGATAACCGGCAAACTGGCGAGCGCTCTAAATCCCAATAGCCTGCGGTATTGAACGGCGGAGCCTGCTAGCCGAAGCCCGGGTGCCCGCTCTAAAAGCGCTTGAATCGCAATTTGCGCTTCAAGCCGCGCCAATGAAGAGCCCGGACAAACATGAGCTCCGTACCCAAAGGCAAGATGCGGATTCGGATGTCTTTCAATATCGAGTACATGGGGATGATCGAAGACGTTCGGGTCGCGGTTTGCCGCGCCTAATAGAATATAGACCTGCTCTCCTTTTCTGATGACGTGTCCATTGATGCCGCAGTCTTCTGAAGCGGTTCGGGCCGTCAGCTGGGTCGGGCTTTCATAGCGCAAAAACTCCTCGACTGCAGATGTGATCAGCTCCGGATTTTCCTTCAGTGCACCGAGCTGTGCGGGATGCTTCATTAATGAAAGCAGTCCATTGCTGATGAGGTTTACCGTTGTCTCGTGTCCGGCGATGACGAGCAATACACACGTCGCAAGCACTTCCTCCTCAGTCAGCTTCCCGGCGCTGATGAATGTTGTGATCAAGTCATCCTGCGGAACGGCTTTTCGTTTGCTGATCAAGTCCCTGACATATGCCGTCAGCCTGGATGCGGTATCGCTTCCTTTGACAAGCGTCTGTCGGGAGCGTGTAAAATCAATGGTCTCAATTAAATTCGCCGTCCATTGTCTAAATTGATGCCTCTCCTCTTTCGGCACTCCGAGGATGCGGGCGATGACGAGGCTTGCCAACGGAAACGCGAATTGTGAGACGATATCCGCGGTTGTCCCGGTTTGCAGCTGATCAAGCAGCTCATCAGCGGCTTCTTTTATAAAAGGGCGCAAAACATCTGCCGCCTTCGGCGTAAACTCTTTGCCGACAAGCGTTCGCATCCGCTTATGGTCTGAGTCGTTTTTGAATAGGAGCATATTTTGCTGTACATTTTTTAGAGCTTCGTATTTTGTTGACGTTTCCGGAAGGGGGATGCGGTTTTTAAATCTGGCGTCTTTAAAAATCGTCATCGCTTCATTGTGTCCTGTAACATACCAGCCCGGCTGCTTCAATACCGTTCCTTTATAAACGGGATCAATGGACCGCAGCTTATCGTAAAAAGGATAGGGCTCTCTCCAAAAATCCCGATCAATACCTAAGACGGAATCCAGCTCTGTTGTCATGTCATGCCTCCTTGCCTGACGCCGTCTGCAAACCGGCTTTCATTTCTTCCACCGATTCGATTTCAAATCCTGCATCCCTCAGCATCTTTTGATCTTCTGTTTCCTCCTGACCCGCCGTCGTTAAATAATCGCCGACGAAAATCGAATTGGCGGCATACAGCCCCAATGGCTGAAGCGAACGGAGGTTGACTTCCCTGCCTCCGGAAATGCGGATTTCCTTTGTCGGATTGATGAAACGGAACAATGCCAAAACTTTCAAACAATAAAGCGGATGAAGTTCGTTCACACCTTCCAGCGGGGTACCGTCAATGGCGTGCAAAAAATTGACCGGGATCGAATCGGCATCGAGCGCTTTTAAGCTTTTCGCCATGTCGACCACATCCTGCTTCGTCTCCTTCATGCCGACAATGACACCCGAACACGGAGACATGCCCGACTGTTTGGCCGTCTCTACCGTACTGACCCGATCATCGTATGTATGCGAGGTCGTGATGTTTGAATGATTGCGTTTCGACGTGTTGATATTGTGGTTGTACCTGTCAACGCCGGCTTCTTTGAGGCGCTGTGCCTGCTCCGGCTTTAAGATGCCAAGACATGCGCACACTTTTAAACCGTATGTTTCTTTAATGTCTTTGACGGCTGCAGCGACTTGATCGATTTCCCGGTTTGACGGGCCTCTGCCGCTGGCGACGATACAGTACGTTCCTATATTTAAATCGTGAGCCCGCTTTGCGCCTTCAAGCAATGTGCTTTTGTCGACCATCCGGTAAGACTCGATCGACGCTTTTGAGATCGCAGACTGTGAACAGTAGCCGCAGTTTTCCGGACAAAGGCCGGATTTTGCATTCATGATCATATTGAGCTTCACTTTTTTTCCGTAATAACGTTTTCGAATGTGAAAAGCGGCATGCATCAATAACAGAATGTCTTCATCAGGACATTCCAAGATCTGAAGTGCCTCATTGTCTGTCAATTCCTCTCCGTCCAACACTCTTTCAGCAAGATCCATCCACTGATTCATCTTTTCGCCCCCGTTTGTATTTGATTCATCATAAAAGGAATATCAATATGGCCCTCTGCCATTTTTTCAATGTTCTCTGCCGCTGCATCTGCAAGCCTTGGTGTTACGCCTAAAATCGGCACGCCGCATAATGCTTCGATCATCTCCGGATTGGTTTGTTCATCAAGACCCGGTCGGCTGCTGATTCCGTTGATGACGATGCCGATTACGTGAAGCCCCGTGCTTTTCGCATATTGAACGGTTAAGAACGTATGGTTTATCGTCCCAAGATCAGGCCTTGCCACAATGACAACCGGCAGATTCAGCGCTTTGATCGCATCGCTGACCAAAAAATCCTTTCCGAGCGGCACCGCGATGCCGCCTGCTCCTTCGACGATGAAATAGTCGTGATGATCTTTTATCGCTTTCCAATGATTGATGAGCTCTTCGATGCCGGCGGTCTTTCCTTCCAGCTTTGCGGCGGCGTACGGAGCAAGCGGCTCTTTATATTCAAAAGGCGTGATGTCTTCGTATGTGAGAGATGTTTGCGACGCCCGCTTCAACATGGCTGTATCGCTTTCCGGATGGGTGCGCGATATCCCGCTCAAAAACGGCTTAAACACCCCGACATCGAACTTTTGCTTTTTTAATGCGGCGGCAATTCCGCAAGATATGATCGTTTTCCCTACACCCGTGTCAGTTCCCGTTACAAAAAAACCCTTCATTTTACGATTTTCATCCCTTTTCCGATAAAATAAAACCATTTCAGCAAATCGGCTATTTCGCTTTGGCTGCGGTTTGCAGTGACCGTCAGCCTGATCCGGCTTTCGCCTTCCGGAACCGTCGGCGGGCGGATCGCCGGCGCAAAAATCCCCTTTTCCTCAAGGAGTTTCGCAAATAAAACGGCTTTTTGGGCATCTCCGATGATGACGGGGATAATCGGCGTATCCGCTCCTTTTACCGTAAACCCCATATTCTCCAGACCCGTTCTTATTGTTTTTGCAGACGACCTTAACCTCCGCCGTTTATCGCGGCTGTCTTCGATGAGCTCCAACGCCGTATACGCAGCTGCACAGCTCGACGGCGGGACGGCTGTCTGAAAGATAAACGTCCTGGCATGATTGAGCAAAAAATCAACAAGTACGTTCGAACCAGCGGCAAACCCGCCTTCTGCACCGGCGGCTTTACTTAGCGTGCCGATCTCGACATCAGGGCTCGCGCCGAAATATTCGCACGTTCCCCTTCCGTTTTCCCCAAGCACGCCCGTTGCGTGTGCATCATCGACAATAACGAAAGCCTGATAGCGCTTTGCGAGCGGGATGATCCGGTCGAGAGGCGCGATCGTTCCGTCCATGCTGAATACGCCGTCTGTTACGATAAAACGCCTGTTGTACCTCTGCGCCGCTGCCAGCTTTTTTTCAAGATCGCTTATATCGATGTGCTGATAAACGACCGTGTCGGCTTTTGAGAGGCGGCACCCGTCGATGATGCTCGCATGGTTGTGCCGGTCGCTCAATATGACGTCCCCTTTTTCAGGCAATGAAGAAAGCACGCCGATGTTCGCCAAATATCCGCTTGAAAACAAGAGGGCCGCTTCCGTCTGTTTAAAGCCGGCAATTTTCCGCTCCAGTTTTTCGTGCCAAGTCGTGTTGCCTGCCGTTAACCGCGATCCGCCGCTGCCTGTTCCCTGATGAAGCGCCGTCTTTGCGGCCGATATCAGCCGGCTGTCATTGGCCAGACCTAAGTAATCATTGGATGCCCAATTCTTCTCGCCGCAACCCTCCGGCCGCAGCGTGCGGTAAAGCCCTGCTGATTTTGTTTTGTCCAGCCGCCGGGTTAACCACTCATCAAAGTTCACCGCTTGTAACCTCATCGATCGCTTCTTTCATGATGGACACCATCGCTTCAAGCTGCTCGGTTGTGCTCGCAAGCGGCGGCAGAAATGCGACAACATCCCCGAGCGGCCGTGTCAGCATGCCAAGCTCCCTCATTTTCAACGAAACCTGATACCCGACCCGCTTTTCGGGAGGGTAAGGCCGCTTTGTTTCCTTTGACTGGACAAGCTCTATCCCGCACATAAAGCCGAGCTGCCGGATATCGCCGACATGGGGGAGCGCCTCCAAGGTACGGAGGAATCCGCGAAGGGCTTCCGATTTTTCGGCGACTTGTTCAACGATTTGTTCAGATTCAAACAAGCGCAAATTTTCGATCGCAACCGCGCAGCCAAGCTGATTCCCCGTATAGGAGTGGCCGTGGAAAAACGTTTTTAGCGTTTCATAGTCGTCGTAGAATGCTCTATAAATTTCTTCTGTTGCGAATGTAACGGCTATCGGCAAGTAGCCTCCGGTAATCCCTTTCCCTGCTGCCATGAGGTCAGGCTGAACGCCTTCATGCTCACAGGCAAACATTTTTCCGGTGCGGCCAAACCCCGTTGCCACTTCATCGACAATCATTAACACGTCATACGCCGTGCAGAGCTCGCGAACGCCGGCCAAAAACCCTTCAGGCATCACGATCATGCCGGACGCTCCTTGAACCATCGATTCGATCGACAGTGCCGCTATCTCCTCGTGATGCTCTTTCAGCAGCTCTTTGAGTTCGTTCAGGCATTCATCGCGGCACTCGTCAGGGCCTGGGCTTTCGGAACGGTATACATAAGGAACCCGCGCCTTGAAGCTTTCAAACATGAGCGGTCCGTAGACATGATGAAAAAGCTCGATCGAACCGACGCTGACGGCGCCGATCGTATCTCCGTGATACCCGTTTCGCATCGAGATGAACTTTTGCTTTTCGGGTTTTCCTATATTTTTCCAATATTGAAACGCCATTTTCAAGGCGATTTCCATCGCTTCAGCGCCGCTGTCGGAATAAAAAACGCGAGTAAGCTTTTCAGGGCTTATCTTGATTAAAGTTTCGGCAAGCTCTGTCGCCGGAACATTCGTCATCCCAAGCAATGTAGAATGGGCGATTTTGTCGAGCTGTTTTTTAACCGCCTCATCCAATTCCTTTTTGCGGTGTCCGTGTACATTGAGCCAGACTGAAGAAAATCCGTCATAGTATTCCTTGCCGTTTATATCTTTTAGCATGATGCCGTTTCCGCTTTCGATGATGAGCGGGTTTTCATCATAGTCTTTCATCTGTGTAAAAGGCAGCCAAAGATACATTATGCTTTTTTCGATTAATGACAGTTCCATGCTTCCCCTCCTGCTTGAATAAACAAAGGCTTTTTTTCCAAATAGCTGATGCAATCGTTCAAATCGGCCGATCCATCGACGAAAAAAACGCGGCAGCCGCTTTCGTCTCCATACTCTTTCATCTTTGTAATCCGCTGGTAGCCGAGCTTTTCGCCGGCGACGTAGCCGGCTATGTAATCAGGGTCATCCGACCAGCACAATTCGGCGATGACGGCCGGGTGCCCGCATACCTTTGTCGCCAGTGCGAGCGCTTCTTTTATTCGTGAATTCAGCGGGACTCTGCAACAGGCCGCCCATTCTCTAAAATCGGCGTCAGGCCAATCCATCCGCGAAACACGTACGCCTTTTTCCTTTCTTTCGTCAACCCGCTTTCCGGAGCGGACGTCAAGCAATACAGCGCCTCTTACTTCTGAGAATTCGTCGATGCGCTGAAACGCTTTTTCAATGACATTTACCGGAATGCCTGCTTGCTGCAGAAGCTCCGCGGCAAGCGCTTTTCCGTTTTCTGCTGAATTCGCTTCGTTTGTTTCAATTTTCAAAGGATGAATCGCTCTTATCGGTTCGTTAACACATTCAAACTGAATTTGCATAAAGTCCGGTTTTCCTCTTGAATGAGACAAGCCTTTATCCAATAAAGCATTGACCGCATCCTTCAAACCGCTGAAAGTCGAGAGCCTCTCTCCTCCTGATATGTGCTTGCCCCCTACTTCATGGGAGCCGTTTTGGGAAGCCCTCATTCTCACGCTGTAATACGTTTCCCCTTGCATTCTTTCACCCCTTATATGTTAACTTTATTCGAATTTAAGTTAACATTATAGATAGAATATTAGTATTCCTTTCCTCATATGTCAATGCAAGCAGAAAAAAAGGCAAAAGAGGACGGGATGTTCCTCTTTTGCCTTTTGGCTTCTTTGTTTATGCTTTTTGAATCACCCAATCAAACGGATCAGGCAGTAATGACCAATCATCCGCCATCTCGGAATCTGTCAGCAGGCATCGGTCCGCTTCGGCTGAAATCTCTTCAGGCGAAAGGTCGATTCCGATAAAGACGAGCTTTGTGTGGCGGTCGCCGAATTCGGCATCCCAATCTTGTAAAACCTCTGGCTCTTCCTTTAAGATTCGTTCCCGCTCCTGCTTCGGCAATGCTGCCACCCAGTACGAGACCGGCTCAAGACTGGCGGACGGACCGGCCTGAGACATTAATAGGGCAAGGTCGTTCCTCGTCGCGCACCAGGCAATTCCTTTCGCTCTGACAACGTTTTCCGAAAGCGTTTGGATCCAGTTATAAAACCGCTCTGTGTGAAAAGGACGGCGCGCTTCATACACGAAGGAAGAAATCCCGTATTCCTCAGTCTCAGGCGTATGCTGCTCATGCCCCTGATTTAATTCCCTTAACCACCCCGCCGAACTGCTTGCCTTCTCAAAATCAAACAATCGTGTATTCAAAATCTCTCCCGGATCCACTTCCCCCTTGACCGCCCGGATGATTTTCGCACCAGGCTGCAACGTTCTCAGCACTTTCTCCAGCTTTGCCAGCTCTTCTTGAGAAACAAGATCGCATTTATTCAAAATCAGTACATCGCAAAATTCGATCTGGTCAATGAGGAGATCGGCAATATCACGCTCATCCTCTTCGCCGACGGCTTCTTTCCTGTCCAGCAGGCTGTCCCCTGACTGAAAGTCGTGCCAAAAACGATTGGCGTCGACAACCGTGACCATCGTATCCAACCGGCAAAACCGGGTTAAATCGATGCCCAGTTCTTCATCGATGTAGGAAAAGGTTTGCGCGACCGGAATCGGCTCGCTGATTCCGGTCGACTCGATCACGATATAATCGATATTCCCCTGTTTAGCGAGCTTTTCGACCTCCACCAACAAATCTTCTCTCAGCGTGCAGCAGATGCAGCCGTTCGACATTTCGACCAGCTTTTCATCCGTCCTTGAAAGGCCTCCGCCCTGCTTGACCAGTCCGGCGTCGATGTTCACTTCACTCATGTCATTGACGATGACGGCAACCTTCAGGCCCCGGCGGTTTTGCAGTATGTAATTCAGCAAAGTCGTTTTGCCCGCCCCGAGGTATCCGCTTAAAACCGTTACAGGAATTTTATTGTTCATGCTGATTCTCCTTTTCAAATCGTAATTATTACGTTTTATTAATCAGACTACTTGATTTTATCACAGCGTTCCTTCAAAATAAATAGGAATTATTACGATTTATTTCAATGAAAGGAGCTTTTTCAATGGAACATCCCCTTCAATTACCGGCAAAACCGGAACGTCACCGCCTCTTCGGATCTGTCGAGGCGGTAAAAGGAACGAAGCCAACCGTTAAAGAACAAATGAAAGATATACAAAATACGCCGAACGATTATTTATTTGACATTGATCAGGTCGGCGTTACAAACATTTCCCACCCGATCCGCATCACATCGGCAGTCAAGCCGTTTTCCCAGACGACGATCGGTTCATTTTCGTTAACGACTCATCTTGCGCGCAGCAGGAAAGGCATCAACATGAGCCGGCTGACTGAACAATTACAGCGATACCATGCAGAAAACTGGATCGTCGGGCTTGATTCACTGAAAGACTTTACGAAGGAACTGGCGGTCAACATGGAGCAGCAAGGGGCAGCAGTGTCTCTCTCATTTCCATGGTATTTTGAGCGGCTCAGCCCAGAACTCAAAGTTCCCGGGCTGATGCACGCCGATATACATATGAATGTTTCGTATCATGAAAAAGAGGGCTGGACTGGGACAGTTGGCATCACGGCCAAAGCTGCGACACTTTGCCCCTGCTCAAAAGAAATCAGCGAGTACGGCGCCCACAATCAGCGCGGCGTCATCAAGATCACAGCGCACATCAATGACAGGGCCGCCATGCCGGAAGATTTCAAAACGGAGCTTCTCGCCGCAGCCGAAACCAATGCAAGCGCGAAGCTTTACCCCGTCTTAAAAAGACCCGACGAAAAGAAAGTAACAGAACAGGCTTACGAGAATCCGAGATTTGTAGAAGACGTCATCCGCTTAACAGCTGCTGACTTATACGAAATGGACTGGATCTCCGCTTTTGAAATCGAAAGCCGCAATGAGGAATCGATTCACCTGCACGATGCCGCCGCGCGGCTGTCGTACTCGAAAATATAAATTGAGAGGCTGCCGTCACAAACGGCAGCCTCTCGGATGATTACAAAGTCTGTTTCAGTATTTTGCTGTTTTTAAACAATAAGATTGAGAGAATGTATAATACCGCTGTGAACATGGCAACCGCAAAAAATCCGCCGAATCGGGAATATAACAGTCCGGCAGCCGATGCTCCCGCCGTTTGCCCTATGTACATACAGGAATTCGCCAATGAAGCGATCGTCCCTCTCGAATGAGGCGACAAGCTTTGTAAAAGGCTCATCATCAATGTAAATACGATCCCCGTAATAAAGAACATAATAAAAAAGTTAATCTCGGCAAATGAAAACTGCTTCGTTTGCGCAAGAACGACATACAGTACGGTCAAAATCGCAATCCCGGCATACAAAGAAAAAGCCCTGCCCAGCTTTGCGACCAAATGAACGCCCAATGTGCTTCCAAATACGTTCCCCAATCCTAAAATGAGCATTGCCGTTCCCACTTGACCGACATTGAACCGAAAATCATCCGCCAGCCATGTGCCCAGAAAAGAAAAAGCGGCAAAATTTCCCATTTGAAAGATAAAATAAGCGAAAAATGTTTTCAACACCTTCGCTTCAGACAACAGCGTCCTGTAGCGGGCCGCAAGCGGAACCTTTTCTGCTGCCTGCTGATGCGGCTTTAAATCGGGCAAAACGAAATGAATGAGCCCTGCGAAGATAAACGAGCATGCTACAAGGATCAAAAACGGAGCAGACCAATGAATGGATGCCAAATAACCGCCGAGCGGCAAGCCGAGCATCTGCGAAAAAGATAAACCGGCAGCAGCGATCCCCATGCTTTTTACCATCCGCTCTTTCGGAACAAGCGTTGGAATCGAAGCCCACACTTGCGGCGTCACAAACGCAGCGCTCAATCCGGCTGCAAACCGCAGCAAAATCATCGTCCAGAAATTCGGGGCAAAACCGCATAACAAGGTGCTCGCACCGAAGGCGGCCATCCCCCAGGTCATCACCGTTTTTCGATTCAGCCCGTCAGACACCGGACCGGCGATTAAAGCGAATAAAGCGTAGCCGAGCGCATATGCACTCACGATCCAGCCGGACATTTCTACAGGGACGTTGTACAGCTCCCTTAAAGTCGGCAATAAGGGAGACGCTAAAAACGTATCTGTCCCAATCATAAACATGATCCAAAAGAAAAGCGGAAGCACCTTTTTCAAATATTGTCACCCTTTCGGTTTATTCTATTGTTCGAATATATTCGAACAATAGAATAATAGCACCACTTATGCTACAATTCAAATCATAAGTATATGTAAGGCAGGTGAATCACATTGAGGACGCTTTACCACCCAAACCGGGATGACATCACATTATCCGCTGTCCTTTACGCACTAAGTGATCAATACAGGCTGCAAATCATTAAAAATCTCGCTGAAGCCGGAGAACAGTCGTGCAGCGCAGTCAATATTCCCATCCCTAAATCAACCCTTTCCCACCATTTTAAAGTGCTCAGGGAATCGGGAGTGATTCATACAAGAATAGACGGGACACAGCGTTTTATTTCGATTCGCGAAGAAGACTTAAACAGCCGCTTCCCCGGGTTGCTTCAAGCCGTTTTGAACGCATCTGAACCGTTGTAGCATGAAAAAACTGCCGGGGTTCTCCCGGCAGTTATGATTGTTCAAGCTCCTCGATCATCAGCGAAAGCTCGGTCCAGCGCTCCATTGCCGCCTCAAGCTCTTCAGCCGTTTTCTTTTGGTCTTCCATCAAGGTCTGGATTTTTGCAAAATCGCTGCCCGCTGCGGCGATTTCCTCGTCCAATTGTTTATGCTTTTCTTCCAAAAGCGCGATTTTATCTTCAATGCCTTCCCATTCGAGCTGATCTTTATAAGATAGCTTTTTCCTTTTCTTTTTCTCAGGTTTTGCAGGCGCGCTTTCTTCAGCAGCCGGTTTCTGGCGGCTTTGTTCCTTCTGCTTGTCCATATAATCGCTGTACGATCCCTGAAAGCGCGAAATGATGCCGTTTCCTTCAAACACGAGCAGACGGTCGACGACCCGGTCAAGGAAATAGCGGTCATGGGATACCGTAATGACGACGCCCGGGAACTGATCCAAATAGTCTTCGAGCACGCCGAGCGTCTCAGTATCCAGATCATTTGTCGGCTCATCGAGAAACAGGACATTCGGCTCCTCCATCAGCACTTTCAGCAGATAGAGGCGCCGCTTCTCGCCGCCTGACAGCTTGCGGATGTAGGTGCGCTGCACACGTCGCGGAAAGAGGAACCTTTCCAGCATCTGTTCGGCGGTGATCACCTCACCGTCGGCCGTTTTGACGACCTCGGCCGTCTCTTTAATATATTCGATCACTTGCAGCGAATCGTCCATCTCGCTGTGATCCTGCGTATAATAGCCGATTCTGACGGTTTGGCCGATCGTGATGGAGCCCGCTTCAGGCTCGAGGCGTCCGGCCAGGGCGTTTAACAGCGTCGTCTTGCCGATGCCGTTCGGCCCGATGATGCCGACGCGGTCGCCGGGGGCGATGAGCTCTTGAAATGCGGTGACAAGCTTTCTTCCGCCGCGGCTGATCTCCACTCCTTCAGCTTCGATCACCTGTTTCCCGAGACGGTGGGAGCCGATCGCAAAATCAAGGGATGAAGCGGCTTCAGGCGCTTCCTGCTCCTTCAGTTCCTCGACGCGCTGAATTCTCGCTTTCTGCTTTGTCGAACGGGCCTTTGCCCCCCTCCTCAGCCAGGCGAGCTCCCTTCTGAGCAGGTTTTGCCGCTTCGTCTCGTTTTGTTCGGCGAGCGCCTCCCGTTCAGCCCGCTTCTCTAAAAACACTTCGTAGTTTCCTTTATACGTATAAAGGCTGCCTCGATCAAGTTCGTAGATCCGGTTCGTCACCCGGTTAAGGAAGTAGCGGTCATGGGTTACGAGGACGACCGAGCCTGGATAGCCGCTCAAATAACCTTCAAGCCATTCGATCGTTTCATTGTCGAGATGGTTTGTCGGCTCATCCAAAATGAGAAGATCTGCAGGCTGTATCAACGTTTTGGCGATCGCCACCCGCTTTTTTTGGCCTCCGGAAAGGGCTCTGACTTCTTTCGTCACGTCCGTAACGCCGAGCTTCGTCAGGATCGTTTTCGCCGCCGTGTTCGCGTCCCAGGCGCCGTGCTCATCCATTTTCCCTTGAGCGGCCAGCAGGTTTTCCTGTTTCTTCGGGTCTTCGGGAGAGGCGTTCAGCTCCTGCAGCGCTTTTTCATACGCCCTCATCGTCCGCATCATCACGGAATCGCCCGAATAAATATGTTCAAGCACCGTATGGCTGCCGTCCAAGTCCGGATCTTGATGCAAATACTCGGTATGGAGGCTGCCGGCTCTCGTAATCTCTCCTTTTTCCGTCGATTCATCGCCGGCAATCACCTTGAGCAGTGTGCTTTTCCCTGTTCCGTTCGGTCCGATCAAGCCGATCCGCTCGTTTTCTTCGATATGAAACGATATATGGTCAAACAGTGTTTTATCTCCGTACGTTTTATATAAACCTTCCGCTTTTAAAATGCTCATGTGTCTACCAATCCTCACCTAATGTCATAGCTATATTTTAAATCAGTTAATGAAAGAAAACTAGTGAGAGGTTTATGGGCATTTTACTGCAAAACGGCGGGGAGCAGAAAATATACGCCTGTAACGATGATCAAAATGCCCGCGACATTCAGCCAAAACCCCGCTTTGATCATATCCTTCATACTCAGCACATTTGCGCTGAAAACGGCAGCATTCGGCGGAGTCGAAATCGGCAGCATAAATGCGCACGAGGATGCGAGCGCGGCCGCCGCCATCAGCCCGTACGGCTCAACATGAATCGCAGCGCCGAGTCCCACCGTCATCGGAATCACCATATTGGCGACAGCCGTATTCGACATAATCTCCGTCATGAATAAAATCGCTCCCGTTAACACGATTAAAACGAATAAATAAGGATGCCCTTCCAAAAGCTTCAGCTTTCCGGCGATCCATCCCGTTACATCCGTCTCGGAAAAACCGGCAGCCAGCGACAACCCGCCTCCGAACAAAAGGAGCATCCCCCAAGGCAGCGACTGCATATCCTTCCATTCCAAAATCCGTTCGTCCTTTGTGCTCGGGATTAAAAAAAGCAGAAGCGCCCCGAGGATCGCAATCGATGTATCGGATATGTCAAACGGAAGCACGAATTTAAACATCCATAACAGAGCCGTCATCAAAAACACGGCGAACACCGTCTTCTCCTCCCGCGTCATCGGTCCGAGCGCATGCAGGTCATGATCGATGAAATCAGGCTTTTCCCCTTCAAAGCGGCCGACTTTAAACTGCACCTTCGTCAAATAAAAATATAAAATAACTAAAAAAAGAACGGTAACCGGAAAACCGAATAAGAACCATTCAAAAAACATAATCTCCCGATTCAGCATCTGTTTGGACATTGCCGCAAACACCGCATTCGGGACAGATCCGATCAATGTGGCAAGACCGCCGATTGATGCGGCATACGCTACGGACAACAGAATGCTCTTGCTGAACTTCTGAAGCGAATCCCCTTTTAAAATCCCTTTTTCCCGCACTTCTTTAATGACGGCCAGCGCAACAGGAAGCATCATCAAAGCGGTCGCGGCATTTGAAATCCACATCGACAAAAACGCCGTCGCCACCATCACGCCCAGCACAATCCGGTAGCTTTCCGCACCGATCCGCTTCAAAATATGCAAAGCCATCCGCTGATGAAGATTCCACTTCTCAATGGCGATCGCAATGATAAATCCGCCCATATACATGAAAACGATCGGATCGCCGTATGCTTTAGCCGCCGTGTCAATATCTAAACCGCCTAACGTCGGCAGCAGAATGACAGGCAATAAAGACGCCGCCGGAATCGGCACGGCCTCCGTGATCCACCAGACGGCCGTCCAAGCCGTCACAGCCAGGACCACCCGCGGCGCATGGGCCAGCTCCGCCTCGGGAATCAGGCCGAAAATCAGCAAAAAACCGATCGGCCCCAACCATAATCCGGTCAGCTTTGTTTTCGTGTATACCTTCATACCCTTCCCCCTTGTGAAAGCGATTTCCTATACCACTTTCGATTTTGGAAGGGAAATTCCTTTTGAGAATTTAAAATAAAATTTTAATGATTGTGCTCCAGAAAATAAATAAGCCGCCGATCTTGTGGGCGGGCTCCTTCCTTTAAACAGCCTCGGCCTTTTGCAGTAAATTTAAACTGAATCATTTCTATGGCCGTCAGTAGGATTTTCAGGGGTTAGGAGCATATCTTTTAGTGCTTTTCCATATAAATTAGCCGGGACCTTTTCTTCATTAATAAAATTAAATATAGCAAGACCATTTTCTAATGAAAAAATGGTCCATGCGATTTCTTCCGGAGATAGAGCACTATTATGATTCTCTTTCGACATTAATTTTGCAACAGACTTAGAGATCTGATCCACGGACTCCATAATCATGCAAGACCATTTAGAGCGAACCGGCTCATTACGCATTGCATGAAGAAGAAACTCCGTATTTAAAATAATCCACTTTTGATTTTCATTCGTCACTGAAATAAAATGCTCATTCATTGCTTCAATAAAATGTGCAAGTGAATCCTGCTGGTCTATTATTTTATCGATGTTATTCACATGTAAATTCATTTGCTGTTCCAATAATGCAAGAAAGAGTTCTTCCTTGGATTTAAAATTAGAATAAACTGCACCCTTACTAAATCCGGCATGTTCAGCAATTTTTTCAACGGAAGCTCCATGAAAGCCAAGCTCTGAAAAGATCTCAACAGCCGAATGTAAAAGCATTTGCCTCGTTTCCTCTTTCCGCTCTTTTTGGTTTAACCTTCTCCTAAGCATTCTTCTTCCTCCTTCTCTTGACAATCATACCATAAAGAATTAACATACCAATTAGTATCTAAATACTAATTGGTATCTAAATTTATCCCATTCATCACAACACTTCTCTAGCCAGATTTTAAGATAATCAAATAAAGGAGAAGAACAAATGCAAATTGAAAACAAAATAATAACGGATAAAGAGACTGCCTCAACAAAATTGGCACAAACCATTAAAACAGGAATTATTAAATCTAACCTTATTCCGATGTTTGCCGGATTAACATTAGCTTTATATACTTATAAAATCAGCCTTTTTGAAAAATTGCCAGAAATAATTTTCGCTTTGGTTGGTTCAATTTTGGTAATGGGGGCGGCAGGAGCTTTTAATAACTTATTTGACCGAGATATAGATTCCATCATGGAGAGAACCAAAAACAGACCGACTGTAACAGGAGAAATTAAGACTAAAACAGTTTTATGGCTTGGTACCTTTATGGCGCTTTTCGGAATCGCCATTCTTGCGTTGACAACTTCTCTGGCAGCACTCCTAGGATTTCTAGGATTGTTTTTTTATATTGTCCCGTATACCATGTGGAGTAAAAGAAGAACAGTTTACAATACAGAGGTTGGAAGCATCGCTGGAGCTATGCCGCCTCTCATTGGATGGGCAGCTATTTATCCGGATGTTACGCATCCTGCTATTCTCGGTCTTTTTGTTATCTCTGTTATATGGCAAATGCCTCATTTTTATGCTATAGCTATTCGAAAGAATGATGAGTATAAGGCTGCGAAAGTCCCAATGCTCCCAGTTGTCAAAGGAGTTAAAAGAACATATATACAAACCAATATTTATTTAATCATCCTCATTGGAACAAGTGTCCTTTTTTATTCTTTAAGCCTTGGACTTATGCTCGTTGCCCTTCTTTTAAGTTTGATATGGTTTGGTCTTAGTGTATACGGTTACAAAAGAATGGATCCGGAAAAATGGGCAACATATATGTTTATTTACTCTTTGTTTCATATGACAATTCTTTTTTCATCTGTCATTATCTATTCTCTTATAGGCATTATTTTCAAATTATAGTATAAAGCTATCATTTGAGGTTTATGTCATCGCTTCCTATTCGCTTGTTGAGAGAAACTGTCCTGACGGGCATACAAGTTTGCTCAGCAGGTACCAAAACACGTCACATTGTGCTTCATAGAAGTAACATCATGCATCCTCCAGCCACCCGCTAAAAAAGCCGCCGGCTCATCCGGCAGCTTCCGCTGTTCAATCTATTTTTTAGTCTCCCACATGATATTCCGCCATCTTTGCGAGGTTTTGCGCGTTGCTGCTGATTTCCTGCATGGTTGCCGAAATTTGTTCAACACCGGCAGCCTGTCCGCTTGTATGCTCGTTGATGACTTCGATCGACTGTTCGAGCCCTTTCAATAATGCATGAATCTTTTTCGTGATTTCGTCGATCTGTCCGACGTTTTCTTTCGAATGCGTTGCAAGCTTTCTGATTTCGTCGGCCACAACCGAGAATCCTTTGCCCGATTCGCCCGCTCTTGCAGCCTCGATCGCCGCGTTCAGCCCGAGGAGATTGCTTTGGTCTGATATGCCTTTTACGGTGACGGAAATTTTCTCGATTTCTCCGGCGCTTTCGCTGACTTGCTTTGCCTGCTTGGAGATGTCGGACATTTGCTCGGAAAATCCGCTGACAGATTCGGCGATGTCCTGAATGGCTGTAGCGGTCTGCTCAACAATGACCGACAGGTTTTCGGCAACGCGGTGAAGCTGATCCGATTTTTCAAGGCTCGTGCCGAGTCCGACGCCGCCGATGACCCGGCCTCTTTCGTCATGGAGCGGAATCGCCCTTGCCATAAGCGGAAAACCGAACAGCTCCTTCGGCACAAGGCTCGATTTCATTTGATTCTGACGGATCGCGTCTGTAATAATGTCCCCTTCCTGCAAGGGATCACCGGGCTTCACATTCAGGGAAAAAGTTTTCCCGGGAATGTTGATGATCAGTTTTTCCGTATCATAAATCCCGATTGTCACATCATCCTGAATGAGCGCATTCAGGAAAGGGGCGACCTTTACAAATGCGTCCAAAAGAGGATGGATTTCTGTCTGTACTGCTTCGTTCATGTTGTAAACCTCCTTTTAATATGGAAAAACCCTTTTTTGATGCTGGACAGAGATCCACTTCAATGTCGTAAACTCATCAAGGCTCCATTCTCCGTTCAGCCTTCCGAGGCCTGACTGTTTTTCTCCGCCGAAAGCGATGTGCGGCTCGTCGTTGATCGTGGTGTCATTGACATGGATCATTCCCGTTTCGATCTGTTTGGCGAGCTCCACGCCGCGTTCCACATTCCCCGTATGAACAGCTCCGCTTAACCCGAACGGTGTGTCATTCGCAATTCTGATGGCTTCCTCTTCCGTTTGAAACGGCATGACACAGACGACCGGCCCGAACAGCTCTTCCCGCGCAATCGCCATGCCCGGCTTTACATCTGTTAAAATCGTCGGTTCGACGAGATTGCCTTTAATTTCGCCTTTGATCAGCGCAACCGCGCCTTCTTCGATTCCTTTTTCTACGGCCTTGCGCAGACTTTCCGCCTGGCGTTCATTAATGACAGGGCCGATAATCGTATCCGGGTCCATCGGATCTCCCGTCTTAAGAGCTGACACCTTTTGATAAAATAATTTCAAAAAGGCCGGATACACCTCTTTTTGAACGAGAATCCGGTTGGCCGACATGCAGATTTGCCCCTGATGGGTGAAGCGGCTGAATGCCGCGGCATTGACCGCATATTCCAAATCGGCATCCTCCAGAACGATCAGCGCGCTGTTGCCGCCAAGCTCAAGCAGCGGTTTTTTAAAGTGCTTGACCGCAAGCTGGCCGATGTAGCTTCCCACCTTTGTCGAACCCGTAAACGAGATGATCCTTGGGATCGGGTGTTCAACAAAGCTGTCTCCGATCTCTTCGATGTCCGTAACAACAACGTTTAAAAGCCCCTTCGGAAGCCCTGCTTCTTCAAATATTTTTGCAATCAAGGTTCCGCCGCAGATCGGCGTTTCCTCATGCGGCTTCAGCACTACGCCGTTTCCCGCGCCTAGCGCCGGAGCAACCGATTTGACAGATAAAAAGAACGGAAAATTGAAAGGGCTGATCACCCCGACGACGCCAGCCGGAATCCGGTACAGGCGATTTTCTTTTCCATCGACAGGGGAAGGCAGAATTCTTCCTTCCATCTTGAGCGGAAAACCGGCCGCTTCTTTGATCATATTGATGACAAGATCGATTTCAAAAGCCGCTTTCAGCCTTGTCCCGCCCAGCTCTTCCATAATGAGAAACACAATCGCTTCTTTATGTTCCTCAATATAGGCGGCCGCTTTTTCCAAAATCGCCCGTTTCTCATATGGGCCGACGCGGTCCCATTCTTTTTTCGCTTTCACTGCCGCCTTATAGGCCTGATCGATGTCATCCGGCGTCGCTTTGTGAAAAGAGGCGATCGTTTTTTGTGTATAGGGGTTCAGATCTGCCAAGACGCTCTCGCTTTGGCCGTCTCTCCACTCCCCTCCGATGTATTGGCGGTTGAGATCGGTAATTTGAAACATTGTTAGGCCATCTCCTATCAAACAGTTTTGGGAAAAGTTAGACTACATCATATGTATCGGCTGACTTTCAAGAAAATTCAGGTACCCGCCGTTTTTTTGACATAAAAAAGATTTTACCGGGCGATTTCGGTAAAATCCTTGTGCGCTTCGCACGCCTCTTTTTCGTGGGCTTGAAACAGTTCGATAATTGATTTTTCTTCTTCGCTCAGCGTATGGTTTTTATTAAAGCAAATCGATACGTAAAAATAAGGGATGACCTCTTCATCAAGAGGAACCATCGCGATGTCTTCCGCGTCTGAAACGACCATTCTGCTTAACAGGCTGATCCCGCAGTCGACGGCGATCAAAGCTTTCAGCGTCTGGATTTTATCCGTTTGATAAACGACCTTCGGCTTGATCCGGTATTTTTTTGAAAAGTACTGAAAGGCCGTGCGGTGTACGAACGATTGGCCGAGCAAGAGCATCTTTTCATGCTCTACTTCCTGAAAGTTAATGTTGCTGCGGCCGCTGAATCTATGCTGCCTGGAGGTGCATTACCAAATTAATGAAAGGCAAAAGCCCTTTATCATCGATCTGCTTCATGATATCAGCGGCGTAGTAGCCTCCGATGATCGGCGGCAGCCCGAGGCGTATCGTCGGGTGGTTAAACTCTCTGATTTCCCTGACGGTGTTTTCGACTTCTGTTAAAATATGCCCGGCTTTTTTCTGCAAAAATTGGCCGGCAATCGTCAATTCGACGGAGCGGTGCGACTTATTGATCTCGAACAGCTTCACGCCGAGCTCATCTTCGAGGCGGTGAATCGCAAAGGTCACGGATGGCTGTGACACATAGAGGGCTTCTGCGGTCTTTGTAAAACTTCTCGTATAGCAAAGCGTCTGAAAATACTCTAAATCTTTTAAGTTCATATCACAGGTGTCTCCTTTGTTAAAAGGCTATCATTTGTAAATGATAGCCTCTCTTCCGGAATGCTTACAAGTGACAGTTTTGTTAATATCCCGGCTCCCATATTAAACGGCTGACTTCTTCTTCGGCATGTGTGATTTCTTTTTGATTGACTCCGTCTTCAACCGCCTGATTCACAACGGCTTCAGCGACGATTTTTGAGACTTTTCTCATCTCGGCGACCGGAGGCAAAATGGCCGCTCCTTCAACTTGCGGATTGACCAAATCGCCGACGGCCCGCGCCGCGGCTGACAGCATGTTTTGCGTGACGATTTTCGCTTCGGCGGCGATGATTCCGAGGCCAAGTCCAGGATACATCAGCGCATTGTTGCCTTGCCCGATCTGATAGGTGACGCCATTGTATTCGACATCATCAGACGGAATTCCAGTACATACCAGGGCTTTGCCGTCCGTCCATTTGATAACGTCGGCTGCTTGTGCCTCGATCAGCTTCGTCAGATTTGAGATCGGGAAGATCGCCGGACGCTCGACGTGTTTCGCCATTTCTTTGATCGCACCTTCAGTAAATGCCCCCGGCGTAGTTGATGTCCCGACCAAAACAGTCGGTTTCACGAAGGCGATAATGTCTTGTAAATCTTTATACTGCTTGCCGTTCATTTCGCCATGAGGACGTGCGAATTTTTGTTGGCCGTTCGTGAGATCCGGCATGTCATCCGTCAATAATCCTTGTTTATCGACTAAATAAAACCGTTTTTTCGCTTCTTCTACAGTGATGTCCTCCGTCCGCAGCATCTCTTCCAGAATTTGATTGGCGATTCCGACACCAGCCGTCCCTGCCCCGAAAATCAGCACCTTTTGTTTATTTAACGGGATGTTTGACACTTTCATCGAACCTAAGAGAACCGCTAAAATGACGATCCCCGTTCCCTGAATATCGTCGTTGATCGTGCAGATGTCTGATTGATATGTTTCGAGAATCTTGGCTGCGTTCGCACGGCCGAAATCTTCCCAGTGAAGCAATGCTTTCGGGAATGAATTTGTGACTTCTTTCACAAATTTGTCGATAAATTGGTCATAAGCCTCGCCTCTCACCCGTTCGTGTTTATTTCCCAGGTAATGAGGATTGTCCAACAGCTCTTTGTTATTCGTCCCGACATCAAGGACTACGGGGAGAACCTGGTTCGGATTAATGCCCGCAGCCGCCGTGTAGACGGCTAATTTCCCGGTTGCGATTTCAACTCCGTTGATGCCGCAGTCGCCCATCCCTAAAATCCCTTCGCTGTCTGTCACAACGATTAACCGAATATCCCGTCCGCCGGCAAAGCTTTCAAGCGCCGCTTTCATATTGTCCTGATCATGGATTGACAAATAGACGGCATCCGGGGAAACAAAACGATCGCTGTATTCCTCAATCGCCTCAGCTACGACAGGATCATAGACGACCGGCATAAATTCGACAAGGTGCTTTTCCATCGTATAGTAAAAAAGCGTCCGGTTTGTTTTGTAAATATCCATTAAAAAGATTCTTTGCTCAAGACGAGTTCCCTTTTTTTGATATTGGCTGTAAACTTGCCGCTCCTGTTCGTCAATCGTTTGAACGACGGGCGGAATCAAACCGTTCAGCCCTAATGCATCACGTTCTTCTTGTTTAAATACGGTTCCTTTATTCAATAATGGGTTCGTTAAAATACCAATATTTGACATACTATTTCCTTCTCTCTTTTTTATATTTACATGATTCCGATCATGTGCCACCAAAGCATGCCAAGGCCTGTCCAAATCGCAAACGTCAAAGCGGATACGGCGAAGCCGAGGCTGAACCACGCTTTTGAGGAAACATACTCAGAACTGAAATAAAGCGGTCCTGCCAGCGTTCCGTAATTGGTCGGCTGCGCGCACAGCGCCGTCAGGAAAGCCAAATACAATGCGGATGCGACAGGCGGAGCGCCCATGCCGATCAAAATCGCCAAAAACGGCGTATAGAACGCATTGACGTGAATGATCAGGCTCGTAAAGAAATAATGACTGTAATAGTAGATCAAACCTAACACAACGAAAGCGACGCCCCATGACAAACCATGGACCTCCGCGCCTACAGCGTTGCTGAACCATTTGATAACGCCGAAGCGATTGAGCTGAGCTCCCATCATCAACAGCGGTCCGAGCCAGACGAGCAGGTTCCAGGCGCTCTTCTGTTCCGGAATATCAGACCATTTAATAACGCCAAAGAAGACGAGCATCGTGACCCCGATAAAGGCCGCAATCGTTGTGGAGACGCCGAGCGCATTTCCGAAAATCCACAATAAAATCATGACGAGAAAAGAAATCAGCATGTAGATTTCCGAGCGTTTGACCGGACCCATTTTCTCCAGTTCCTTTTGCGCCATCGCCGGTGCTTCGGGCATTTTCGTAATTTCCGGTTTATAGACCAGATAGATGAACAGCGGGATCACGACTAATGAGACAACCGCCGGCAACAACCCGGCCAACGCCCATTGCCCCCACGAAATGTGGACACCGAGTTTGTCCGCCAATGACACCGCGATCGGGCTCGTCGAAATCGCCGTCAGAAATATAGCCGATGTCAGCAGATTAGCGTGGAATCCTAAAATCACAAGGAAAGAGCCAATCTTTCGCGATGTGCCGAGCTTCGGATCAGAACCGTACGATTTCGCCAGCTGCTGGATAATCGGAAAAATGATTCCCGCCCCCCGCGCCGTATTACTAGGAATGGCGGGCGATATCACCAATTCGCATAACACAAGGGCATATCCTAACGTCAATGTCCGTTTGCCGAACAGTTTGACGAACAGATAAGCAATCCTTAATCCGAGTCCTGTCTTCGTAAATCCGACGGCCGCACAATATGCCGCCACAATCAACCAAATCGTGCTGTCACTATAGCCTGAAAAAGCAACTTCACCGCTCACCGTATGCGTCACTGTTAAAATGATCAAATCAATAAATGCATAAAGTCCGAGCGGAGCCGCATTCAATATGCAGCCAAGAATCGTTGCGAGGAACAATGCCAGCACATGGCCGCCCTGAAGAGAAATGCCTTGCGGATAGTGTAAAAACCAAAGCACCGTTCCAACAATGATAGAAATGAGAAACGGAATCGGCTTAAACGCCAGCTGCCGGGCTTTTCTTTCAGGACCGCTTCCCTCAGCCACAACCATCAACTCCTTATTCCATTTTCGGTACGCTGCTATTGTAGACCCGGCGCCCGGCCAAAAACCCCTATATAATTTTTATACGATAATAAATAAAACTAATACGGCCCGCCCCGTCAGGCTATACGGCGTACTGATAAATCTTTCTTATCGGCCTATAAATAAACCGTATTTGTGAGTGTTCTCCCGGCTGAACTATTATTTTACGCAGGGAATATTTCATTTCCATAAATAAAGAAAAGAAGGAATGCACATGAACATTTGGACATCGATTTCAAGCGTCATTATCATTTTGTTATTAATTGCATTAGGGTATATTTTGAATGAGAAGGGCTGGTTTGTGGAAGGATTCAACAAAAGCATTTCAAACCTGATTACAAAAATAGCGCTGCCCTGCTCTATCTTTGTATCCGTCTTAAAGTTTTTCACGAAAGAAAAACTGATCGATTTATCCTCCAGCTTAATCTGGCCTCTGTGCGGGGTCATCATTTCCTATATCATTGCCTTTTTACTATCAAAAGCATTGCGGACGAGAAAAGGCAGAATCGGAACGTTCAGAGCTTCTTTTGTCAACGCGAATGCGATTTTCATCGGTTTGCCGCTGAACATCGCGTTGTTCGGCGAAAAAAGCCTTCCTTATTTCCTTGTCTACTATATTATTAATACGATTTCGCTCTGGTCGCTGGGAGCCTTTTTAATCGCCAAAGACAGCAAAGACGAAGCGCACAGCACGCAAAAAATAACGTTCAAAAAGCTGATTTCGAAGCTTTTGCCGCCTCCGCTCCTGGGCTTTCTGATTTCAATTGTGTTTCTATGGTTCCAAATTCCGGTGCCTGAGTTCGCGAATTCTGCGCTGACATACGTCGGCAACCTGGTCACGCCGCTGTCATTGATTTTTATCGGGATCGTCCTTAACAAATCCGGGCTGAAAAGCATCCGCTTTGACAAAGATACAATCGGCGTTTTACTCGGGCGCTTCATCATTTCGCCGCTCGTGCTGTTTTTGCTGCTTCTGCCGATCCCGCTGTCATCGCTGCTGAAGCAAACATTAATCGTCCAATCGGCTACAGCGACGCCGACCGTCACCCCGATGCTCGCCGCAGAAGCAGGCGGCGATGTCGACTTTGCGACAAACACCGTTGCGACAAGTACGATTTTGTTTATGTTTGTTGTGCCGATTTTGATGCAGTTGCTGCAGTTTGTATAAAGATTAAAGCAGACCGATTTTTTGTGCGGTCTGCTTTTTGCAGAATCCCCCCCTGTCCTAGCTTTTTGTACAAAGACAAGTTATTTCTCGAAGCTACACATAGCTGATTCACACCTCCTAAGGTTCAAATCCAAGTGCGATCATTCATTTAAACAGGGGTATAATCAAATGTCTTAAAATTGTCGGGGCACTCTAAAAATAAATACAGAGTGCCGTAAGCAATCTTAATGAATAAAATATAACTAACTAACATCTTCGAAAAACAACAAAGGCTGAGATGTAGCAAGAAAGAAAAAAAATAGGAAATGACTCTTTTTACTTCAAACGAAAAATGACAGCGTTTAAGCTGTCGAAATTTAATCTAACGAACAAATTATATTTTTTTACAGGGCTATCACTCAGTAAATTTGTAATTTTGATAAACGACAGCAAATTTCTTTTTCTTATTTAGCTTACTTAACTTGATTGTACTGTATATTTCTGATGTGAAAGATTTATATATACCTGAAATCCCCAGTTTCCATTTATACGAACCTCTTGCATTCATATCATGCCCTACTTTTACAGCTTTACCATCAGGAACCGATGTAGAAGAACTAGTGATAATCATTAAAGGATCTGTTCCAGATGTACCATTATCGGATGCATACCTCATTTTCAACCCAAAACTCCCTACCGTATAGTGATTTCGCAGCACGAGAGATCCTAATGTGATACCAAGTGATTTCACACTAACCCTGCATGTAAATCTTCTAGCACCGTATTTTTTTTGGAGTATGTTTCCCTTTGAAAAATCGTATCCAGAAGTCTTTACGAATTCATCTTCAGGTGCCTCAACAACATCAGAAGATTCTAATTCAATAGTCGTTCCCATGCCTAAATCTATTTCTTGATTTTCACCTAATTCAACATCAACTTCATTTAAAGTATTTTGTACTCGTTTCCCTACTTTTTCAAGATATTCAGTCTTCTCCGCATGAGTTGCATCCTCTAAAGCTTGGATAAACTCTTGTTTTTTAACTTGAGTTGATAAATCGCTTTCATCAATTTCAAAAATTTTTTCTTCCAAACTTAAATCTTGTGTTTTTTCCTTTGCACTAGCAGTCCCTAAGGCAGTAGGGAATACTAACAAAAAGGAAAATAATAAGGCTAAAGATCTCTTCATTCCAATCACTCTCCAAATAAAGTAAATTTATTGGGTGTATTTAACTGGAAGTCTATTCAACTAATGTTAATATTATCATATATAATCTCTCTCAAAATTCACACAATTTAACAAACAAATCATTTTTTTGAAAAAACACCTTTTTTTTAGATGCACATGTGTTAAATTATTGTTACATATGAATAAAATAAATGAACCAAACCAATTAATCTTAATTGCAAAGGCCCTTGGAAATCCATTTCGTTTACAGATTTTAACCATCTTATTAAAAGGAGGTTGCTATGTTAGCGAGCTTGCACGCAAGTTAGGAATCAATAGGACATTACTTTATTTACATTTAACCAAACTTGAGGAGGCAGGAGTTATATTTAGTGAAATGAAAGTTTCATCAGATGGTAAAGCTCTAAAGTATTATTATCTAAAGGAATTTTCCTTTACGATTGATAATGATTTGATTGAGAAATTAGCAAAACAAAAATCTACAGAATGTAAGGAGAATAAAGATGGGAGCCGTTGATATCATCACAATTTTAATACCTATATATTATGCAGTAATGGCTGCGCTTGTCATCGTGGGTATCGTTGCCTTAACCAAGGTTGTCAAAAGGTATTTAAGGAACGGTAAACTGGCTGAAGAGAAATTCAAACTTGAAAGCGAGGAAATAAAGGAGATCAAGCAGCGTCTTGATAAAATTGAAGCATTATTAAAAGACGTAGAATAGTATATTCCCCATTCAGCAGTTATGTACAATGGGGCTTTTTTGCAAAAAACCACCCATGATTTCAATCACGGGTGGTGATGAGGATTACTCTCCTAAATCGACATTATGATAAACTTGCTGAACATCCTCCAAATCTTCCAGAGCATCGATCAGCTTTTCAAATTGAGCCTGAGCATCCTCGGGAAGCGTTACTTCGTTTTGCGCGAGCATTGTCAGCTCTGCGACCGTGAACTCGGAGATTCCGGCGTTTTGCAGCGCTTCCTGCACGGCGTGGAATTGATCAGGCTCGGCGTAGACGATCACGGCGTCGTCTTCTTCGATGATGTCGCGGACATCGATGTCGGCTTCCATCAACAATTCAAGCGTTTCATCCGCCGTTTTGCCTTCAAAGCCGATGACAGCCGTCGGGTCAAACATGTATGCGACAGATCCGCTCACACCCATGTTTCCGCCATTTTTGCCAAATGTGGAGCGCACATCAGCAGCCGTGCGGTTGACGTTGTTTGTCAACGCGTCAACGATCACCATCGCTCCGTTCGGACCGAAGCCTTCATAGCGCAGCTCGTCGTAATTTTCCTCAGAGCCGCCCTTCGCTTTTTCGATCGCCCGCTCAATAATCGCTTTCGGGACATTGTATGTTTTGGCGCGCTCAAGCACGAACTTCAGCGCCTGGTTTAATTCGGGATCCGGTTCGCCCTGCTTTGCCGCCACATATATTTCACGTCCGAATTTGGCGTATATCCGGCTCGTATTCGCATCCTTAGACGCTTTCTTTTCTTTTATATTGTTCCATTTACGGCCCATAATGTAACCACTCTCTTTCCATTTCATTCACAAAATCTATTATACCGCAGGGCTTGGCGATTTCATCAAATTGATGCATTAAATTTGCGACATTTTTTTGGAAATCTGCTAGGATGCGAGATTTTGGCCGTCCTCTTTCACAACCACGGTGACAAATATCCCGGCGATCACAAGCGTGATTCCGATCAGGTGGATCATGGTAAATTGCTCCTTCAGAACGATGCCGGATAAGACGACGGCGGAAACGGGCAATACCGACGTGAAAATCCCGGAAATGCCGGCGGAAACCTTCGCCACACCGCTGTACCACAAGTAAAAGGCAAGCACCGTGACGATCAGCGCATAATAAAGCACGTATGACCAATCAAGAAAACCCGGTGCTGTGAAATCGAAAGACAGCGCTTCGATGACGGCAAAAGGAAGAAAAAACAAAAACCCGAACAGCGACACAAACGTGCAATCGCCAAAGCCGAAATATGCGGGGACAACAGTTTTGCCAAAAGCGTAAACATCGCCTCGCCAACCACAGCAGCTGCGATTAATAGATTCCCGATCAAAGCGTGCGGGCTTCCTGCCGCGTCAGCTCCAAACAGATTGATCGTCATCACGCCCATGACAGCGAGCACGATTCCAATCGCCATCCGCTTTTCGATTCGTTCTTTCAATAGAAAAAAAGCCAAAATCCCGGCAGCCATCGGCGTCGTGCTCGTAATCATCCCGCTCTCCCTCCCCGTCGTCAGCTTGACGCCGTAAAGCATGCAGACGCTGAACAGAAAAACGCCGGTAAACGACTGCATCACTAGCACAAACACGTCTTTTTTCGTAAGCGCCGGAAACCCTTTTTCAAAAACAATAAGCAAGGCGATTAAAACGGCCGCCGCGATCAAAA
>NZ_JBALMR010000097.1:0-32508 GCF_036963165.1 Bacillus sp. JJ675
GTATTGCATCATTGCAAACGTTTCTCGTGGGGTCGGGCGCATTTGGCGTATGGGTCTACACATTTCTTGAAAGGGTCTTGATTCCGACGGGGCTTCATCATTTCATATACACGCCGTTTGTTTTCGGACCGGCCGTTGTTGAAGGCGGGATTGTCACCTATTGGGCCCAGCACCTCGGGGAGTTTTCAGCCAGTGCGCAGCCGCTGAAGGAGCTGTTTCCGCAGGGCGGGTTTGCGCTTCACGGAAACTCCAAGATCTTCGGAATTCTTGGAATCGCGCTTGCCATTTATGTGACAGCCAAAAAGGAAAAGAAAAAAATCGTAGCCGGCTTGTTGATTCCGATTACCTTGACGGCCATGATAGCCGGGATCACAGAACCGATTGAGTTTACCTTTTTATTCATCTCGCCTTTGCTGTTTTTGGTCCACAGCCTTTTAGCGGCTACAATGGCGACATTGATGTATGCTTGCGGAGTTGTCGGGAATATGGGCGGAGGTTTAATCGAAATCTTGACGCTCAACTGGATACCGCTCTTTCATTCGCATGGCAGCACTTATCTGTTTCAAATATTGATCGGCCTTTCCTTCTCAGTCATTTATTTCTTTGTATTCAGATTCCTGATTTTAAGAATGGACATCGCAACACCGGGGCGGGAAAAAGGTGAACAGCAGGAAACGAAGTTTTATACAAAACAAGATTTCAAGGCGAAGAAGCATTCAGAAAAAGAGGTTTCAGCGGGCAGGGAACACGAAGAAGATCAAGCGGTTCTTTGTATTCGCGCCCTCGGCGGAAAAGATAACATCGCGGAAGTGACGAATTGTGCGACACGTTTGAGGGTCAGCGTCTATGACGAATCAAAAGTGCAGCCGGACAACGAATTTAAAGCGCTGGGCGCCCACGGTGTGGTCAGGAACGGCAAAGCTTTGCAGATCATCATCGGCCTTTCGGTTCCTCAGGTAAGGGAAAGGGTGGAGAAGCTGCTGGACAGCTAAAAAAGAGCATGCTGCCTTTAAACATTTTGAGACAAGGCAGCTTTTTTATATGCCCGGTTTTAAGCATTAAACTTCAGTTTTTCTATATCGCGCTTACTGGCCGCAATTTCCTTTGTCATCTCATTCAGGTTGTGTTCGAAAAACGCGGTTCTTTGAAATAATTTATCGAACTTCTTTCCTGTATCAAGCTTAAAAGCGGACAGTTCTGCCTGGGTTTTCTCCTGCGCTTCTTTAAGCGCCCCGAGCATAGTAAAGACCTCGGTTCTAAAGTGATCAAAATGTTTTTGATGTGCCAGGGTTTTCACTTTAAAAGATGTAAATCCTTTTTTAAACGATGTGAGGTCTTTTTTGAGAGTGCTCATTTCGTCTTTAATTAAGATGAGTTCCTTTTTAAAAGGGTGAAGCTCTTCTCTGAATATGGTCCTGATGGTTTGTTCGAGTGCTGCGCTCATGTTTTCGCCTCCTTTCCGCCCTTTCACTATACCATGGATTGAAGTGCTGCAAAGGAGGGGAAAGGGAAGTTTTGCCGTTTGAAAACGCATAATTGACTATAGGAAAAACTGAACTGCAGCAAACAAAAAAGGCAATGCCCTGTCGGCATGCCTTTTTTAATGATTTTTTTCCTGAAGGTCTTCGATTTCGATCCATTTCTGCGACCAGTCTTCGATTTCTCTTAGCACGGGTTCAAGCGCTTGTCCTTTTTCGGTCAGGGAGTACTCAATCCGTACGGGGGTTTCGGGGTAAACGTGGCGATGGATGATACCTTCATGTTCAAGTTCTTTTAATCTTTCGGATAACAGCCTTCCGCTGATGGGAAGGGATGATTCTATATGACAAAACCGCTGCGGGCCGTTTAGGAGCTGGTGAATGATCAATCCGTTCCAGCGCTGACTTATCATTTTCATTCCTTTTTCAAATTTGGGACATAAAGATGATAGGCTCATGTTCCTCACCTCTCTAGGTATATTATAGCGATTTTCGAATAAATGAGCAAAGATCAGGAAATGTCTTGACGTAAGTATGTTATTTATATATACTAACTTACACAAAGTAAGTAACGAACAAAAAAAGGAGGATATTATTGTCATATCTGATGAGATGTTAATAGATTGATAGGATGGATGTTTGCCGGTGTTCAAGATTGCGGACTTAAAATAAAACCAAAAAGGAGATTATGATGAATAAAAAATACGAAATTGGTGCATTAATATTACGTCTAATTACAGGTTTTACGTTTTTCCTTCACGGATTGTCAAAGTTTCAAGGGGGAATTGAAAACACTGTCGGATTTTTCAGCAGTGTCGGGATTCCGGGCTTTCTTGCTTATATCGTAGCGATCATCGAGCTGGCGGGAGGAGCCTTGGTGATCCTTGGTCTTGGTACCCGGATTATCGGAGTTTTATTTGCCGTTGTCATGCTTGGAGCTATTTTCACAGTAAAGCTTTCCGCCGGGTTCATGGGAACTGACGGAGGCGCGGGCTATGAATTTGATGTCGCGCTTCTTGCAATGTCCGTTTCCCTTGCATTGAGCGGAAGCAGCATGCTGTCTTTGGACAGCTTGTTTCGCGCCAAACGGCAAGAAGATTTGTCTGAGAAATTGTCTTAAGAAAACAGCGCCGGAAAAGGAGGAAATGATAATGACTAAGCAGATACATCCGCATACAGAACTGGGCCATGTCAAGCTAAAGGTCAGCAATCTCGAAAGGTCCATCTCCTTTTACCGGGACGTGATCGGCTTACAAGTGTTAAAACGGAATGACAAGACGGCGGAGTTCACCGCCGACGGAATGCATCCGCTGCTTTTGATCGAAGAGATCCCAAATGCGGTGGTGCTCCCTGAAAGGTCTGCCGCGGGTCTTTATCATTTTGCTATTTTGCTGCCAAACCGCAAAGAGCTGGGCTTGGCTTTGAAAAACTTGCTTAGCTCAGGCTTTGAAATCGGCCAGGGGGATCACCTCGTCAGCGAGGCGCTGTATTTGTCAGATCCGGATCAAAACGGGATTGAAGTCTACAGGGACCGGCCGCGTGAAGGATGGAAGCGCGATGATGAGGGCAATTATGTGATGGGAACGGAGCCCGTTGATATAGCGGGGCTTCTGGAAGAAGCCGGTGACCGGGAATGGAAGGGGCTTCCCCCTGAAACAAAAATCGGCCATGTTCATTTTCACGTGAGGGACTTGAAAGAGGCAAGAGAGTTCTACCATTCTGTGCTCGGATTCGGCATATCCGGGGATTATCGGTTCATGTCAGCGCTTTTTGTCTCTGCGGGCGGCTATCACCACCATATCGGATTAAATGTGTGGGCCGGGCAGGGTGCTCCTTTTGCTCCGGCTGAAGCCGCCGGCATGGCTTATTATACGGTCCTTCTGCCGAATCAGGCCGAGCTTGAAAACACCCTTGAAAAACTGAAAAGCTCAGGGCATGCGCCCCGCCGAAAAGAGGGCGCATGGTTTGTGAAAGATCCGGCTTCAGGAGTCGATATCAGATTAACCGTTAAGTAAAGATGAAACGATTCGTTTCATCTTTTTTTATGCCGTAAACAATGACAAATACAGCAAAGAATGAGACAAAACAGACATCAATAACAAAGATTCGCGGTCAGGAGCTGTGCTAACATAAATGTACCAAATGCTTTTATTTGGAAAAATAAAAGGGGTGAGGATTGGTGGCAAAGCATCTGACCGGGAGTTTGCAGCAGCGGGCTGTCTGGAATCCCAACATCGGGAATGGGCGTTTTCGCAATCCTGTTCTGTTTATGGATTATTCAGATCCTGACATCGTGAGAAAAGGCAGCGATTTTTTTATGGCGGCTTCAAGTTTTTCTTGTTTTCCTGGTATTCCGATTTTGCATTCCCGTGATTTGGTGAATTGGAACATTATCGGCCATGTGTTTGATCAGCTTCCATTTGAAGTCTATAAAGAGCCGGCGCACGGAAAAGGGGCATGGGCGCCGAGCATTCGATACCATAACGGCGCTTTTTGGGTATACTTCGCCACCCCTGACGAAGGGATTTTTATGAGCAAAACAAAGGATCCGTTCCGCGGTTGGGAGCCTTTGGTTCATGTGAAAAAAACGAAGGGATGGATCGATCCGTGCCCGTTTTGGGATGATGACGGCCAAGCCTATTTGATACACGCTTATGCAAACAGCCGAATCGGCATTAAAAGCAAGATGAACCTGTGCAGAATGAAAAACGACGGAACGGCTTTAATAGACGACGGAAAAATCGTGTTTGACGGGGCGCTGAACCATCCGACAATCGAGGGGCCGAAGCTGTATAAGCGGGCCGGACTTTATTATATTTTCGCCCCGGCCGGCGGGGTGAAGGAAGGGTGGCAGACGGTTCTCCGCAGCAGGAGCATCTATGGTCCGTACGAAGACCGAATCGTCCTTCATCAAGGGAGCACGGACATTAACGGACCGCATCAGGGCGGTCTTGTCGATCTTGATTCAGGCGAATCGTGGTTTCTCCATTTTCAAGACCGCGCCGCATTCGGCAGGATCGTCCACCTTCAGCCTGTCAGCTGGGAAGACGGCTGGCCGCGGGTCGGGGAAGATATCGACAATGACGGCATCGGCGAGCCCGTTTTGGAGTGGGAGAAGCCGAACACGGAAAGCGAAGATGTACTTGAGCCCCATTGTCAAACAAGCGACGACTTTTCTTCAAAAAGCCTTGCCCTTCAATGGCAATGGCAGGCCAATCCAAAACGGGAGTGGTACTCTCTCCATGCCAGGCCGGAACACCTGCGCCTGTACAGCCGCCGATTGCCTGACCGATGGAAACTCGGCAGCATGCCGAACGTCATCATGCAGAAATTTCCGGGGCCAAGATTTACGGCGACGGCCAAACTGTCGTTATTCGCTTTATCAGAAACAATCCGCGCCGGGCTCGCCGTCATGGGAAAAGAGTATGCCTATCTCGCTTTTTCCAAATCTGAAAAAAGCGGGCATGTCATCGCTTTTTATAAAGGCAGCATTGCAGATGGAGCAGAGGATATCAAAACGGAAGAGCACGAGGGTTCCGAAAGCACGGTTTATCTCAGGGTGACAGCCGACGAAAAAGCGGTATGCCGATTCAGCTACAGCTTTGACGAGAGGCATTTCACGGCGATAGGCGAGGCATTTCACGGCGATAGGCGAGGCATTTCAAGCCGTCCAGGGATTCTGGATCGGCGCCAAGGTGGGAATGTTTTGCGCAGATGCCGGAACAGCCGGGCCTGAGGGTTATGGCGATATCGATTGGTTTATCGTTGAACAGAAGGGAGCCTGCCGGAATGAAGGATAACAAGACGTATACAAATCCTGTACTGACAGGTTTTCATCCTGATCCGTCGATTATCAGGGTCGGCGACGACTACTATATGGCGAACTCCACCTTTCAGTATTTTCCGGCGATTGCGATTTCCCATTCTAAAGATTTGGTGCATTGGCGCATCATCGGCCACGGCATTACCGAAGGTTTGGACCTTTCTGATATTAAAGATTCCCACGGCATATGGGCGCCCGATTTATCGTATCATGACGGAACCTTCTACATTTTCGCGACTTTCAGGCTGAACGGGCCGACTATGATCAACAGAAAAAAGCTGATCCGCAGGCAGATCATGATCAAGTCAGACCGTCCGGAAGGCCCTTATACAAAGCCGGTATTCATCGATGAAGGCAGCGGTATCGATCCTTCCCATTTTGTCGATGATGACGGAAAACACTATATGCTGCTTAGTCCGGCATGCACGCTTTTTCCGCTAAATGACGAATGTACAGAAATCACAGGCGCGCCGTCGCTGATTTGGGAAGGGACGGGCAGAAGGGCGCCGGAAGGGCCCCATCTCCTCAAAACAAATGGATACTATTATGCCATTTTGGCAGAAGGAGGAACAGGCTATTCCCATTCGATCACGATCGCGCGCTCCAAGCATTTATACGGTCCATATGAGCCGTGTCCGCATAATCCGATTTTGACGCAAGCAAATCCCGATGCCCTTTTGCAGCGGGCAGGCCACGGCAAGCTCGTCAAAACGCAAAACGGCGAATGGTGGGCGGTATACCTGTGCGGCCGACCGAATGAAGGTAACTTCACAACCGTCGGCAGAGAAACCGCCTTGGACCCCGTGCAATGGGGAGAAGACGATTGGTTTGTCATCAACAATTTACGCGGTCCGAGCACGATCCAGGCTGCCCCGAACCTTCCGGAAGTCAAATGGGAGGAAAAGGATTTCGATGATTTTCTTGATGATTCGCTTGATTTACAGTGGCAGTTTGTCAGGAATCCAGACCATTCCGGCTGGTCTTTAACGGAAAAGCCGGGTTTCCTCAGGCTCTGGACAGGTGATGCTGATCTACGCGAAATAAAAGCGAAAAATACGATCGTCAGAAGGGAAAAACACCACCAGTACAGCGCTGTGCTGAAGCTCTGCTTTGCGCCGTCGAAAAACGGGGAACAGGCGGGGCTCACCTGTTATTACAGCACGAAAAACTACTTGAAATGCTGCCTCATTTACGAGGACCGTTTGAAGGTCAAAGTGATTGAAAACCGAAACGGCGTTCAGAAAACGCTGGGCGAAAAAAACGTCAAGGAAGGGCCGATATATGTAAAAGCCGTCATCAATAAACAGACGAGGAATTTTTACTACAGCTATGAAGAAAAGCATTGGCACCATGCAGGCGGCACGGAAGACGCCACCTTTTTAAGCGATGAAGGCGCCCGCGATGAAAAAGGCCATACGGGGACAATGGTCGGGATGTATGCGAATAACGGCGGAAGCAAAAGGAGGATACCCGCTGACTTTGACTGGTTCCGCTATACGGCTTTTTAATAATCTCTGCTCTTTTTCCGGTACTGCAGCGGCGGGATGCCGACGATGTCTTTAAATACCTTGTTGAAGTGGCTGATATGCTTGAAACCGGTTTTTTCGGCTATGCTCAACATCTTCTCATCCGTATCGCGAAGGTATTTTTTCGCCTCCCGGATTCTGATGTGCCGGGTATATTCATGAAGATGAAAGCCCGTGACTTTTTTAAACGCCCTGCTTAAATAGGAAGGGCTGATGTAAAACCGTTGGGCCAATCCGTTCAGCGTAATCGTTTCATGAAAGCGCCCGTTGATGTATGATGCGATTTCCGATATTTTTTCGTGCATCGGATGAAGCTTCGGCTCATCTTTTTGGCCGCCGCTTTTGAGGGAGCGGTAAATGCTGAACAGCAATTGAAACAATAAAGCCCTGATGACATCCTCATACCCGTCTTTATTGAGCCTGCACTCCCGTTTCATGTCCAAAAGAAGCTGTTCGACAGATGTTTGTTCTCTCAGCGGAAACGAGATGCAGTTTGTATGCTCAGGAAACGGAAGCAGCCGGTGTTTGCTGCATGCGAGAAGCGGCTTGATGAAATCGTGCGAAAAATTGACCAAAATCCGCTCGAATTCCTGAACTTCCGTACTTGACGTTCTGTGCACGTCATGGGGATTGATGAAGATCATACTGCCTTTTTCGGCGGTATATACCTTTTGGTTAATAAAATAGGTTCGTTCGCCGTTCAGCAAATAATACAATTCATAGCCTTCATGGCCATGCGGTTTATTCATTTCGGTAAAACCTTTTCTTTGCATGTACTGAATCGAAAAAGAACGCTCATCAATGTAATATTTGGGGTGAAGCATGGCGGACATTTCTCCTTTTTGAAAGCGTTATCTTTTTAGAAACGGGAGGGACAGCATGTACAGATTGTTTTGTTTAATGTTGTTGTTCGCATTTACAGCCGGCTGCGCAAATGATGAAAAAGCGGCGACAGTAGAGGGGGCTGCGCTTACAATCGACTGGCTGGTTCCGCTTCATACCCCGCAGCCGCCGAAAGGCGAAGCGCTTGCTGTGATTGAAGAAAAGACGAATACGAAGCTTGACCTCATTTGGGTTCCGGACTCGACAAAGGAAGAACGCCTCAGTGCTGTGCTTGCCGGCGGGAACATGCCTAAAATCATCACGCTGCCGGACCTTGACGACTCCGCAGCCGTAAATGCTTTGCGATCGGGAATGTTTTGGGAAATCGGTCCGTTTTTGAAAGACTATCCGAATTTAAAAAAATTGGATAAAACCATTTTAAAAAATATCTCGATTGATGGCAAAGTTTACGGGATTTATAGAGAACGGCCGCTGGCGAGACAGGGCGTCGTCATCCGCAAAGACTGGCTCGACAATCTCGGGCTGGACACGCCGGAGACGGCGGAGGATCTATACAGCATTGCCAAAGCGTTCACAGAACAGGATCCTGACCAAAATGGCAAGGACGATACGATCGGCCTTGCGGACCGCAATGATTTGGAATTCGGGGCTTTTAAAACGGCGGCATCGTATTTCGGGGCCCCGAATAAATGGGGACAGACCCAAGACGGCAACTTGTTTCCCGATTTTCAAAGCGGCGCATACTTGGAAGCGATGAAGTGGATGAGAAGAATTTACGACGAAGGGCTGATGAATCGGGATTTTGCGGTGACAAGCAAAACACAGCAGCAGGACTTGGTGATCCAGGGAAAAGCGGGAATATATATCGGAACGATGAGCGATGCGATGAATTTGCGCGATCAAGGCTTGAGCTTGAATTCTGACTTTGAGCTTGATATCGCAAACCGCATCAAAGGCCCGGACGGCAAGGAGCAAACATGGGCGCTCGGCGGCCACGGCGGCCTCTTTGCCATTTCAAAGTCAAGCGTCAAAACGGAAAAAGGGGTTAAACAGATCCTTGCGTTTTTTGACCGAATCGCTGAAGAGGATCTTAACAATTTAATGCTATACGGCATTGAAGGCGTTCACTATGAAAAAAAGGGAGATCAACACTACGTTCGAAAACACGAAAACTATCATCGGTGGGAGGCGGACATTCAGCCGCTGCAGCAGCTGATCGGCGTGAACAAGCAGGCCTTGAAAAGCGCCGAAGACCCGCTGCGCGCCAAACAAGAGAAGCTGGAAAAAGACAACAGGGAGATTGCTGTTCTCAATCCGGCTGAGCCATTGTACTCCGCAACGCAAATGGACAGAGGGACGGAATTAAAAAAGATCATCGATGATGCGACATTTCGATTTATTCTTGGTGAAATTGACGATAAAGGCTTTGAGGAAGCCGTCAAGAAATGGGAAAGCCAAGGCGGAAAAAAGATCATCGAAGAGTTAAATGAAGATGCCAAAAAATCATAAAAGCCCCTGGGAAAGGGGCTCTCCATCACCGGACTTGAAGAACGGATGTTAAATAGTGCTTCAATGCTTCGATCTGTCCCAGTGCATCGGCTTCAGCCTTTCCTAAATAAATCGTCTGCATGACGATGGCGTCATTCATGTTCATGAAAAACTTTGTAATCGTTTCGACCGGCTGAAGCGGATCAAATTCGCCATTGTCTGCGCCTTTCTGCAAAAGCCCGGTGAAATGAGCGGCAAACGTTTCATACCTTTTGATAAGGTACGTTTTCCGTGAACCGTTCCGCCAGCTTGTAAAGAAATATTCAAATTGGACGGCTGCAAACGAATCCGCAATCTCATCCAGCCCTTCTTTAAAATCATCGATATACGAGAGAATGATGCTCCATACGCTTTCATCAGACCTTGAGCGTTCCTGCAAATCTTTCAAAAAAACGTCAAGATGCTTTTCAATGATGTGTTTGAACATGTCTTCGGTGCTTGAAAAATAAAGATACACGCCCCCGCGGCTGAAGCCTGATTCTTCAACGACGTCTTTCATCGTCGTCATCTCAAAGCCTTTACGCTTAAACACACGTTCCGCAGCTTTTAAAATCTCAGCCTTCCGTCTGTCTTTCTGTTCCTGTGTGATTTTCGGTGACAATCGTTGTCCCCCTTCCTTTGGATAACATGATAACCGCCGCCCCCAGGACTGCCAGCAGGCTTCCGGAGAAGATGAATGCGTTTTTGACGCCGGCCCATTCTGCAAGAAGGCCTCCGCAGCCCATTCCCGCCACAGACCCAAAAGTGGTCGCGCTTTGTATGGTCCCGAAGATGCGCCCGGTGTATGAAGCCGGAACGGTTTGCTGGGCGAGGATATGAAAAGGAATGTATACGAGGGAAAATCCAGCCCCTGCAAAGAAAAAAACGGTTAAAAATAACACGTGCAGCCATTCGCCGGCGAGACCGGCGATAAACGGTGCGCTTCCGATCGAAATCCCGAGCATCATCGAGCCGCCGATAAAAAAGCGTAAAAACGACCGGATCACAATTTTGCCGAGGAAAGCAGTCGTTAAAAGCATTCCTGCCCCGCTTGCCGACATACAAGTTCCGATCAATTCGGCAGGGGCCCCCGGGAGCTCCCGAACGAGCACGACGATTTGTGAATCCGCGATTTGCAGCACCAATATGACAAAGAAGGATACAGTCAAGCCGGTGAAAAGCAATCGGTTTTTCTGAATGAAGACGATCCCTTGTGTAAAATCCTCAATCAGCCGGACGGGGGATTTCAGCCTGCCCGATCTTCGCTCAAGATAGGGATCTTTCGGCAAAGCGAAAAGGAGAAGGCCTGACAGGAGAAACAATGCCGCATTGACGTAAAAGGAGACATGGATGCTAAAGGCTGCGATCAATCCCCCAGCTATCGCAGGCCCGATGATTTTGCTCCCGTTATCGATCATTCCGCTGACAGAAACGGCTTTCTGCATGTGCGGTTCAGAAACGATTTCTTTTAATTTACCATTTTTAGCAGGAACGAAAAAAGAAGAAAATGAGCTTAGAAGAAATAATAAGACGTAAAGGCTCCATATTGATTCGGCAAATAACATCAAAAAAGCCGTGCACGACCGTCCGATTTCAGAGGTGATCATGATCGTTTTCCGATTATAGCGATCTGCCAGCACCCCCGCGAACGGCGTGATGCCGATCACAGGAACGGCAAAACACATCATCAATGCCGACATTTCCAAAGGAGACGCCTGAAATTGAAACCCGGCCAAACTTAAAACCGCCAATACCTGAATCCAATCGCCAAAGCTTGAAAGAATTTGAGACCCCATCAGTATGAAGAAAGGTCTGTTTAGAGCCAATCTGTTTTCAGCGTTCATATGTCCTCCTTACAAAAACGACACATGTGTCGTTTTTGTTCTATTTTACCAAACGCTTTATGGAAAAACATCAGTTTTTTGGAATATAGGGTCAATTTCTTTAAAACATGTTAAATAAACAATATAATTCCATAAAGAAGAACATAAAGGAGGAACTTAAGATGGAGGTTGCCGTCATATACGCACATCCCAATCCAAACAGTTTTAACGGAGCGATTTTGAACGAGGTGAAAAAAGCGCTTGAGGACGGAAACCATTCTTATACGGTCATCGATCTGTACAAAGAGCGTTTTGACCCGGTCCTTGTATTCAATGAAAAGAAACGGCGGTCTGACATGAAGGACGACCCTGAAACGGCGGAATACCGGAAGATTATGAAAAACGCAGATCACCTCATCTTGATTTACCCGTTGTGGTGGGGCGGAATGCCGGCGATTTTAAAAGGGTTCATCGATCGAGTATTTGTCGCCGGTGAAGCCTATACTTATGAAGGAAAGCTGCCGAAAGGACTGCTTAAGGCGCGCACGGCTTCGGTTTATTACACGGCTGACGCACCCGGCTGGTATCTGCGGTTTTGGCGGCGGGATGCCGATTGGATTACCGTAAAAGACAACATCTTGAAATTTTGCGGCGTTCGGCGTGTCAGACGTTTTTTATTTCCGCAAGTGAAAGACAGCACAGTTGAAAAACGAAAAAAATGGCTTGATCGCATATATCGGTCGGCAGCCTTTTCATCTAAAGGGGGATGATGATGGAAAAGCATACGAAATGGCTTGATTGGGCCAAGGAAATACAGGCGCTTTCACAAGCCGGGCTCACGTATACAAAAGACGATTTTGACAAGGAGCGCTTTCTGCGTCTTCGCGAGATCAGCTGCGAAATCATCGCTGAGTACACAGAGGCCGATTTTTCGAAAGTAAAAAAGCTGTTTGCCGGCGAATCAGGTTACCAAACGCCAAAAGTAGATGTCCGCGCCGTCATATTCAAAGCGGATCGCCTCCTACTCGTACAGGAAAAAGCGGACGGCAAATGGGCGCTTCCCGGCGGATGGGCAGATATCGCCCTGACGCCGAAGGAGACCGCCGTTAAAGAAGTGTTTGAAGAAACAGGCTTTAAGGCTGAAGCCGGAAAACTTTTGGCCGTCATGGATAAAAAACGCCACAACCATCCGCCTTCAGCTTACCATGTCTACAAAATGTTTATCGCCTGTGATATTGTTGGAGGGAAGGCAGCCGCGGGAACGGAAACGAAAAACCTCGGTTTTTTCTCATTGGAAGATCTGCCTGACTTATCAGAAGCAAGAAATACGTACGCTCAGATCAAATTTCTTTTTCAAGAAAAAAACGGTTCCGATCAGGTGTACTGTGACTAAAAGGGGGCAATTTCACTGGAAGATTTAAGATATCCAATCGGAACATTTCAAGCTCCGCACCAAGCGGATAAACAAGAGCGCGCTGATTTGATCAGAGCACTGAAACAAGCGCCCGCTATGCTGAAGGAAGCCGTATCAGGTCTGAATGACACGCAGCTTGATACGCCTTACCGAACGGGAGGATGGACGGTTCGCCAAGTCGTCTTCCATGTAGCCGACAGCCATTTGAACGGTTATATTCGCTGCAAGCTGGCACTGACAGAGGAAACGCCGCTCATTCGGCCGTACGATGAGCAAAAATGGGCGGGACTGGCCGATTCCCTTACATTCGATCCACAATTGGCAATAGAGCTTTTAGAGCCGCTTCACAACCGCTGGGCAGCTCTATTTGAAGCGCTGACAGATGCGGATTACGAAAAAGCGTATTTACACCCGGACACCGGGGAGGAGATCAGCCTCCATCATGCGCTTGCCCTTTATGTTTGGCATTCGAAACACCATACTGCCCATATCACGTCGCTTCGGGAATGAACGGGGTGGATCTAGCAATGGAACGCGCACTCGGCGCGTTTTTTTGCTTGACTGTCTGATTTCCCGGCGGGTTGTTAAAACTGTGAAAAGAAGATGTTTTAAAATAAGAAGACGAGGGAATTGATTGAAACGTACGATAGAGAGAAGAGGTATTCATGAAAAAAAATGCGCTTTCTGTCTTAAGAATCATATTGCCGGCAGCCGTACTTCTGCTGGTCGTTTATCAGGCCAGAAAAGAGCTCGCCGGGCTGTCCGTCAAAGAGACCTTTCTGATTATAAACAATGTCGAAAGAAGCAATCTGTTCATATTGGTTTTTATCGGCCTTATGGCCGTTCTTGCCATGTCTTTATACGATTTTGTGCTAGTCCGTTCTCTCGGGATGAAGATTTCCAGGTGGAAAACGGTCAGAGTGTCATGGATCGCCAATTCGTTCAACAATGTTCTTGGATTCGGCGGCCTGTCAGGCGCCGGTTTACGAACGATTCTTTATAAAGAGCATGTCAGTGATGTCAAGCTGCTGATCAAAGGAATCGCAACGCTTGCAACCTCAGTTCTTCTCGGACTGTCCGTTCTCAGCATGTTCGTCCTCATCGGACTGCTGTCTCCGGGAAAACTGCTTTTTGAAAAGACGTGGCTTTTCCTTGGTGTCATCGGAATGGCGCTGATCGTTCCCGTCCTCATCATCTTTTTGATCGTCAAAAGGAAGAGGGGCGGGTCCATAGAAAAAGGTTTGAGACCTTCTGTCTTTTTTTCATATTTGGGTGCATCTGTCTGTGAATGGATTGCGGCAGGGCTGGTTATGTATTTCTCGCTCATCACCTTGGGAATAGACCTTGACGCTAAAAAGGTCCTCGGCGTTTTTGCGATCGCTTCCGTCGCTGGAATGATCAGCCTTGTCCCTGGCGGGTTCGGCTCATTTGATTTGCTTTTTTTAGTCGGTATGAATCAATTCGGCGTCGATAATGAAATTATCCTGACAGCGATTGTTCTTTACAGGCTTGCCTACTCGTTTATTCCTTTTGGGTTCGGCCTTCTTTTTGCGGCGGCGGACATGACGGGGAATACGATAAAAAAGCTTGAAGAAAAGCCGATTATTGCACCGGCAATAGAGACGACCAACATTCTGCTGGTCTTGCACAGAGCTTTGCTGTTCCGTTTGCTGAACGGCTCGCTTGCCGTAATTTCATTTTGCTGCGGAGCGATTATTCTGGCGTCTGCCGCCCTCCCGATCGACAGGAGCACGCTCATTACGGATATTCCCCGCCATATGCTGACGGTATTGAACGGCCTTTCCATCAGCTTTGGTTTGATTTTATTGATCGTCCCGCTTGAGCTCTATAAGAGGACAAAGCGTTCCTTGTATTTGGCCTTGACAGCTTTGGCATTTGCTTTTGTGTTCAGCATTTTGAAAGGTTTTAATATCAGCGCGGTATTTATCACGCCGATCGTGTTCATCCTGCTTATTTTGCTGCGGCGGCAGTTTACGAGGGAGCGGTCTGTATATACCTTTTTACAAATGGCGTGGGCCGCGTTTATTTACCTTTTTGCCCTTTGGAACTACAATATCATCGCCTCCATCATGTGGGAGAGGCTCGGTCATGTGGTCGTAAAAGACTATTACATCCACAGCGAACAGCATGTCGATTATGCGACAGTGTTTGCTTTATTGTTTGTTCCGATGTTTTGCGCCATTTTTATTTGGCTGTTCAACAGAAAGGTTAACCCGATCGGTGAAGAGCCGGACTTTGAAAAGCTGGAGCAATTTTTAAATGAAAAAGGCGGAAACGCTTTGAGCCATTTAGGCTTTTTGGGAGATAAGCGGTTTTTCTATTCGAGCGACGGCAATGCGCTGATTCAATTTGCGAAAATCGGCCAGCGTCTCGTTGTTCTCGGCGATCCTTCCGGCCAAAAGGAATCCTTTCCACTCATTTTGCAGGAATTCCTTCATTTGGCCGACCAAAAAGGCTACCTCGTGATTTTCTACCAGATTGAGCGGGAGGATATGGCGCTCTATCACGATTTCGGCTACCGTTTCTTTAAGCTTGGCGAAGAGGCGATCGTCGATCTCAACACCTTTACGATTAAAGGAAAAAAACGGGCCGGTTTAAGGGCGATATACAACCGCTTTGAACGGGAAGGGTATACGTTCCACGTCGAACAGCCGCCGTTTTCCAAAGATTTTCTCAATCAGCTGCGGAACGTATCTGATGAGTGGCTGGGACGAAAAAAGGAAAAAGGATTTTCGCTCGGTTATTTTAAGGAAGAGTATTTGCAAAAGGCGCCGATCGCTGTATTAAAAGATGAAGACGGCGAGATCGTCGCATTTATGAATATCATGCCGATGTACCAGGAAGGAGAGATTTCCATCGACTTGATGCGTTATTCCCACAATGCGCCGAAAGGCATCATGGATGCGCTGTTTATCCACTTGTTTCAATGGGCGCAAGAGCAGGGCTATACCGCATTTAACATGGGAATGGCCCCGTTATCAAACGTCGGCACATCCTTTCAGTCATTTTGGACGGAGCGGCTCGCCGCCGTGATATTCAACAATGTCAGCTATTTATACAGCTTCAGCGGCCTCCGCTCGTTCAAAGAAAAATACAAACCGGAATGGCGCGGAAAATATTTAGCCTACAGAAAAAACAGATCGCTGCCGGCCTCTATGTTTCTCGTCACAAGGCTGATCGGGAGACGGGAGAAGTGATGGGCTGTCTTTTTGTTAAAAGACAGCCTTATTTGTATAACATGAATTTCATTTTCGAAAATCAATTTTTCCGAAGTTTCAAAAAACCATCACTCCCCTTATAATGAAAAGAAACCGCGAAACAAGGGGGATACACATGAAACAAGTCGAAGTACTCAGGTATGATGCATTTTCAAAGGAGCCGAATAAAGGAAATCCGGCGGGGATCGCGTTGGAAGGGAGTCGTTTGGCCGACGAAGAGATGCAGCTGATTGCAAAGAAAGCAGGATATAATGAAACTTCATTTTTGCTGCCGAGCAAGTCGGCTGACCTTCGCCTCCGCTATTTCACGCCCGGACACGAAATGAATTTATGCGGCCATGCGACCGTTGCTACCCTTTATGCGCTCTATGAAAAAGGCGGGATTGGACCAGGAGCAGAGCTGAAGGTAGAGACAAAGGCCGGCATTTTGACCGTTAAGACGGGTTATGCCGATGAGGGAAGCATTTTTTTGTGACGCTGGAGCAGGCGCCGCCGAGCTTTCGTCCGTTTGCGGGAGACAGGGCCAGGCTGGCTGAAGCACTCGGCATCACTGAAGCGGATTTCCACGATTCATTGCCCATCGTTTACGGAAGCACCGGGACTTGGACGCTGCTGGTACCCGTTCAGAATTTGGCGGCATGCCGTAAGATGCAGCCGAAAAATTCCGAATTCCCTGCTATTTTAACGGACATGCCCCGCGCTTCTGTCCATCCGTTCTCTTTGGAGACGATCCACCGTGACAGCCATCTTCACGGCCGGCATTTTTCTTCGCCGTATTCCGGGACGATTGAGGATCCCGTTACCGGAACGGCTTCAGGTGTAATGGGAGCCTATATGAAAACGTACGGTAAAGCCGATCAAAATGTATTTTTGATCGAACAGGGGCAGGAAATCGGCAAAGACGGGAAGGTGAAAATCGAAATTTTTGAAGAAAACGGCGAGATGAAGGCGGAAATGACGGGAACGGCCGTTTTTGCGGAAAAGCAAATCATCGACATTTGAAACCGCCGCTTCTGTTCTGAATGAATGGATTATCGTTGAAAACGGGAAAATAAACCTTTATAATCAACAATGATAATCATTTTCATTTGAGGAGGCGCTGATATGAGCGATATCTTGCAGTCTGAAAAAGGCAGCATTCGTAAAACGATAAGAAATAGAAGAACGATTCGGAAATTTAAAAGCGATCCGGTGCCTAAAGAAGTTGTCCTTGAGCTGCTGGAAGACGCGGTTTATGCGCCAAATCACAAGCTGACGGAGCCGTGGCGGTTTATTTATGTCGGAACAGAAAGCGGAAAGCAGAAGCATGCCGACAATTTAGATAAGGCATTCCAAGAGATTAAGCCTGATAGGTCTGAAGAACAAGTCAAAAAATTCAGGGACCATATCATGAGTGTTCCGGCTTTTCTCTTTGTCATTTTGAAGGAAGACGAAAATGAACGGGTCAGAAATGACGACTTCGCAGCCGTCAGCTGTTTGATTCAAAACCTTCAGCTTCTCGCCTGGGAAAAAGGGATCGGGATGGTGTGGAAAAGCGGACAGGTGCTTTATAACCGAACGCTTCAGCAATTAATGGGGCTTGACAGCAATGAACGGTTTGCTGCGATTTTGCAGATCGGCTATCCGGCGGAAATTCCTAAAGCGCAAACAAGGACGCCCGCAAAGCAGCTTCTTTCGGAGCTTTCTTAAAGAAGAAAGCCCTGCAAACAGGGCTTTCGAAATGAATGCTACTTTGACTGCCGCTCTTTGGCGCGTTTGTCAGCCGCTTCCATGCGGCTTTGAGCTTCGCGGTCATCCTGATCGGCAAGCTCAGCAGAATATTCCTCATAAACGCCGTCAGTTTCTTTTTTATACTGATCAGGCACTTGAGGAAGCTTTTGTTTATTTTTGTCGCGGTTTTTGTGGATTGAATTTCTGCCCATTCTCACATCACCCCTAAGTCATTAATCAGCCGGACAATGTTATTGTTGGCTGATCAGACTGCCGCTATGCATTATGATTTTTCATCGGCGGCCCGCTTTGCTCTTTTAAATTCCCGCTGATACATGACTTCCTGCGTTTTGGTCAAGGTCGTTTTCATTTGATCACGCTTTTTCTTTTCAGCCATTTTTAAAGCCTCCTAAACATCAGATTATTCACAGGCTGTCCGTTTTGGAGGCATTTATACAATGTTACGCTTCTTTTAAGCGGAGGCTTTCGTCTTCAAACGTCCGCAGGCTGTGCAATGTGTAAAGATCTTTCGGGATTTCAAACAAATGAAATGCATCGCTGTCCCCGCCGTTCAGCCTGCCGGGATCAGCTAGAGCCGCGTATGGCAGCTTTTCGGCGGCTTTGAGGGAGCGTATGTTTGTTTTTCTGATTTTCATAAATACCGTCTCAACGTTTTTTTCATAAAAAAGCTCGCAGAAAAACGCGTTTTTTGCCCGCTGATTATAGCCTTTTCCGTGGTAAGGCTTCCCGAGCCACGTTCCTAAAAATCCCGTATTTCCTTTTATTTCATATAAACTGATGCAGCCGATCGGATTCTCCCATTCGTCGAGAATCGTGCGGGAGATCAGTTTTCCCTGTTCTTCCTTTTCGATGATGTTCTTCACATGAAACATATACTCTTCAATGGTCTCCGTTTTATTCCGGACAAAAGGAAATACTTCCGGATGTTTCACAAGATCAAAAAGTGCATGGCAGTCGGCCATTTCACGTTTTTTCAGCATGGCAGCCCCTCCTTGAGGGCGGCTTTCCTTCATCAAAAAGATGCTGCTCCACCCTCGAAATTTTTTAATCAAATATGTCTTGCCCATCCATTAAAAAATTCGGGGTGGGAATCGAACCCACTAAAACCAGAGACCTGGTGGCGCACCATTTGCCTTCCCTATTCATATCAAACTGCTTTTGATTTCTATATTTTACGCAGCAAAAAAGCGAAAAGATACAAGGCTATTGCGGGAAAATTGCGCTTAAAAAAGCTCTTTTGGCGAAACCGGTAAATTTCTGCTCTTGCCCGTGATGTATTTTTGTTCGGTTTCTGCCGGTTTTCTTGATAAAATATAGACGTGATGTCCGAGCGTCGGTTAAACGCCGGAAATTTCATCATGATCTCTCAAACAGAAAACGAGAGAAGGGAGTTTTTTATGCCGTATATTACAAAAATCTCCGCCCAGAAAAACAATAAAGACCGCGTCAATATTTTTCTGGACGAAAAATACGCGTTCAGCGTTGACATGGATGTTCTCGTTAAGTTTAATCTGAAAAAGGGAAAACAGCTTGATGAGCTTGACGTCATCGAAATCCAGTATGGCGATGATATTAAAAAAGGTTTTAATCAAGCGCTCGATTACCTTTCGTACAGAATGCGCTCAATAAAAGAAGTCAAAGACCATTTAAAGAAAAAAGGCGTCGCAGATTCCGCAGTGACCGAGATCATTCATATGCTCAAAAGCTATAAATACGTAGATGACCGGGAATTCGCGGCCGCTTATGTAAGCACTCACCGCAAAACGAGCGGCAAAGGCCCTGATGTTCTATATAAAGAGCTGCAATTAAAAGGAATCGATGAAGAGCTGATCAAGGAGGCATTAAGCTCATTTACGTTTTCCGAACAAGTGACAGCCGCTGTAAAACACGCTGAAAAAGTGCTGAAAAAGGGGAAAAAACTGTCTTCCAAAGAGATGAAACAAGCAATCGAACAGCAGCTAATCCGAAAGGGATATTCATTCGATGTGATCAATTGCGCTCTTTCAGAAACAGACTATGAAAACGATGATGATGCGGAAAAAGAAGCGCTGTACAAGCATGGGGAAAAAGCAATGAGACGCTACAATTACGACGGCTCGTACGAAACGAAAATGAAAGTAAAACAATTTTTGTTTCGCAAAGGATTTCCGCTTGATATGATCGATCAATATTTAGACGAAGAGGGATGAAGAAATGGAGAAAAGATACAGTGAGATGACGGCATCAGAACTGCAAAGGGAGATCGGCCTCCTAACGGAAAAGGCGAGAAAGGCGGAGCAAATTGGGATCGTCAACGAGCTTGCCGTTCACGAACGGAAAATCGCGATGGCAAAGGCGTACCTTTTAGATCCGGCCGATTTTAAGCCGGGTCATGTATATGAAATCGAGGGTGCAGGAGAGGATTTTTATATCCGCTACCTGAACGGCGTCTTTGCCTGGGGATACCGTCTCAAATCCCCCGAGCATGAAGAGGGCCTGCCGATTTCTTTATTAAAAGAAAAGGATTAAGGCAAGCTTAACCCTTTTCATATCGGCGGCTATCTTGTACGGATGCGCGTGTTGCGCTGGAGAATGATGAGATCCTGGGTCTGCTGTGTTTCACCGTTTACCTGCGCCCGCGCATGTTTCGTGTTCGCCCAAGGCTGCGGATAGTTTTGCGTTTTCATCTGGTAAAAATCGTTTATATAAGGTTTGCGGTTTGCACACAAAGAAACTCACTCCATCCAGAAAAAAATTTAGCGTTTGCCGGAAGCCCTCATTCTTTCTTGAGGATGGGTATTCGTGCTTCCGTCAGCGCGCTTTGAAGCAAAATCATCTTTGGCCCGGGGCTCACCTTCAAATTTGTTGTCGTTCATGTTCGGAAAGCCTCTTGCTTTATTCCGCATTTGTTATAGGCTCCTCCATTCACATCCAAAATGTTTGACGTCTTCGCTTTAGAAGACGTAATGTTAGTATATGAAATGGATGACGTTTTCAAAAAGAAAGTTTTTTCCTAAAGGAAGGAGGGAAAGTTCAAGGTGGAAGCACACTTTGAAAAGCTGACAAATGCGCTTCTTGAAAAGAACCATATGCTGAGCTACGCGCAAGCCAGAACTTGGGTAGAGCTCTTGTGGGAAGACTTTGAAACGGCATTTGCCAAAGCCGGCCATCCTTACAGGGGAATAGAACTGACGGAACGCGTCGTTTTAGAATGGATTGAGGACTACGGCAGCCATCTGCATTTATTTGAGACCGACAATTCTTCTTTTCAAGACCTGTTTACCTTAGACAACGGACTGTTGCATTAGTCGTTTTTTCATTTTCTGTGCGAAAGGAATGTGATGAAATGAAGGCAATCGTTATCGGTTCAGGGATCGCAGGCGCGAGTGCCGCATATCACCTCGTGAAAAGAGGAGCGGACGTATCGATTTTGGATGAAGGGCATGAAGGGCAGTCAACCAAAGCCGGAGCGGGAATCATCTGCCCGTGGTTTTCTTCCAGAAGCGAAGACTGGTATCGTTTGGCAAGAGCGGGTGCCGCATATTACCCTTCCCTTGTATCACAGCTGAGACAAGACGGGGAAACCGATACAGGCTACGCCAAAACGGGTGCGCTGCGGGTTAGCGGAGATGTTGAAGCGCTCGGTCGAATTGAAAGAAAATTAAGAGAACAAAGGCGTGAAGCGCCTGAAATCGGTGACATCACCAGCTTATCAAACGAAGAGGCAAGGCGGCTGTTTCCTCCGCTTGCTGACGGGCTTGAAGCGATTTATGTATCAGGAGCAGCCCGCGTGGACGGCCATCTGCTGCGAAACTCGCTTATTTCGGCGGCAAAAAAGCACGGGGCCGTCTTATTGAACGGCAAGGCGGAGCTCTCTGTTGAACAGGACGTCATAAAAGGCGCAACCATTGACGGCCGGCTCCTGTATGCAGATGCGGTGATATTGGCCGGAGGCGCTTGGACGAATCAATTGCTTCAGCCTTTGGGCATACAGCTGCCATTAGAGCCGCAGCGCGGCCAAATCGTTCATTTGAAGGCCTGTGACGGGGAGACTGGAAAATGGCCGGTTGTTTTACCCGATACAGACCATTACATCGTATCATTTGACGGTTCTCGGGTGGTAGCCGGAGCGACAAGGGAAACCGGTTCAGGATTTGATTACAGAATCACCGCCGGAGGAATAGAGGAGGTCTTGGATGAAGCCTTGTCCGTTGCACCGGGTCTCCACGGTGCGGCTCTCGAAGAAATCAGAATCGGATTCCGTCCGTTTACAAAGGATTTGCTTCCCCTTCTCGGGTACATTCCGGGTGCGGACGGTTTGATCGCGGCCACAGGATTCGGCCCTTCAGGCTTAACGATCGGCCCTTACGCCGGTTCGCTCATTGCTTCTTTGGCGTTTGGAGAAAAAACGGATCTTCATATAGACCAATACCTTCCAGTAAGAGACATATCAAAATAATCGGAAACTACTCCTTAAATTTTTTTGAGTTATATCATTTTTTGCCACTTGTTCATAGATGTCTGATATAATGACAAAATAATGTTGTGGAAAATAGTGCAGCATGCCCACTGTTTTCCTTTTGTTGTGTTTTTATAGGCGTGCGAAGTTATCCTGCTTATTTTTAATATGTCCAAAAGAGGTGCCTTTAAGTGAAGAAAGGAATCGTTTCGATTATTATTCCTTCCTATAATGAAGCAAGCAACATTAAACTGATTTATGAATCATTGAGGAACGAATTTCAATCCATTGATTATGAGTATGAAATTTATTACATAAACGATGGCAGCACAGATCAAACTTTGGAGGAAATCAAAGATCTGGCGGAAAAAAATGAGCGGGTGAAATATATTTCATTTTCAAGAAACTTCGGCAAGGAAGCAGCCATTCTTGCCGGTTTTCAGCATGCCCGCGGCGATGCCGTCGTCGTCATGGATGCGGATTTGCAGCATCCGACATACCTTTTGCCTGATTTTATTAAAGGGTATGAAGAAGGCTATGACCAGGTGGTTGCCCAGCGGAATCGAAAGGGAGACAATCCTGTAAGGTCTTATCTGTCTTCGCTTTATTACCGTTTCATCAACAACGCGGTCGAAGTCGATTTAAGGGACGGTGTCGGCGATTTCCGGCTATTGAGCAGAAAAGCCGTCAACGCGCTTCTCAAGCTGAGCGAAGGAAACCGTTTTTCCAAAGGGTTGTTTTGCTGGATCGGCTTTGATCAAAAAATTATTTATTACGAAAACGTCGAACGAAAAAACGGAAAATCAAAGTGGTCGTTCCGGCACTTGCTGAACTATGGGATCGACGGCATCGTTTCGTTTAACAACAGGCCGCTTCGCATTTGCTTTTACACCGGAATGTTCATTTTGTTCCTTTCGCTTATTTATATTGTTGCAACGTTTATCAGGATTTTGAAATACGGTGTTATCGTTCCGGGCTATTTTACGATCATTTCGGCTGTTTTGTTTCTCGGCGGAGTTCAGCTTCTCAGCCTCGGGATCATCGGCGAGTACATCGGGAGAATCTACTATGAAACGAAAAAGCGTCCTCATTATTTAATACAGGAGGCAAACATCGGGCATGGAGAAGCTCATGAAAAAAATGAATCTTGAATTTATTCGCTTTGCCATTGTAGGCGTCGTTAATACGTTGAATTACTATGCGGTTTATTTGCTGCTTCACTTTTTGCTGCATATCGATTATATGGCATCACACGTTGTGGCTTTTCTTGTCAGCCTTGTGATTTCATTTTTCCTGAATTGCTATTTTACGTTTAAAACAAAGCCGACTTTTGCGAAGTTTTTGCAGTTTCCGCTCACACAGCTGTTCAATCTGGCCGCGTCTTCTTTCTTTATGTACGTTTTTGTGAACCTTTTGCACATGAACAGTGCGGCAGCTCCGCTTGCTTCCATGTTTTTAACCGTTCCTCTGACATTTCTGTTGACAGGGAAGATTTTGAAAAGAGACAGGGGAAAGATATGAAAAAAACAGCATTATTATTTGTCATATCAAGCATTGCCATTTCTTTGGCCGCCCATTTGTTTTTTCTGTTCGAATGGGCACACGGCCGCTATATGACGGGGAACGGCGACGGGCTTGCGCAGATGGTTGTGTTTAAAGCGTTCCTTTTTGACCAATACAAACACGGCAACTTTTTTTATTCCTATTCCTTCGGCCTGGGAGGCGGAATCTACAGTCAGCTTGGTTATTATTTCACGACATCTTTTGTGTTTCTTGCCTCTTTTGCCGCGGTCCTGCTGCTTCAGTTTTTTCATCTGGCGGGGAATGCAGATCCCCTGTTTTGGGCGAATGCTGCGGTTTTTATCAGCGCGGTTAAGCTCGGCCTGATTATTTTGACCGCATCGTATGCATTTTTATATATGGTGAAAAATAGAGCGGCCGCTTTTACAGGAGCCGTTTTGTACGGAACGTCGGTCATCTATTTCCGCCATACAGTGTTCTGGGAGTTTTTCAGCGATTCGATGCTCTGGCTGCCTCTGCTTGTCGCAGGAGCGGAAAAAATCATCAGGGAAAAGCGTCCGGGCCTGTTTATCCTGGCCTGCTCTTTGACGCTGTTTAACAATTTTTATTTTGCGTACATCAATTTGATTTTCATTGCGATCTATGTCGTCTTTCGCTGGTTTATTCATCTTGATGACCGCGAGGCGTCAAAGTGGGAGCAATTCAGGATGTTTTTCGCGTCGTGTCTGATTTCCTTCGGGATCAGCGCCGTTTCTTTTGTGCCTGCCGTCTACGGCTTTTTGAACAATTTGCGGCCGCCGTATGATCAGCCGGTCCCGTTGTACGACTTCACAGATGACATCTTGTTTTCGAGCCGCATCATCCTGCTGCCGGCGGCTTTTGTCTTGTTTTTGTTCGTTTTTTCCTTTTATAAAAACAAAACGTTCAGGCTGTTTGCCGGAATCAGCCTGCTCTTGGGCCTTCTTCATTTCAGCCCGCTCGCCGCGAGCGCGTTTAACGGCTTCTCTGCCCCGCAGAACCGTTTTGAATATCTGCTTGCCTTTACAATCGGTGGGGCCGCGGCCGCCGGCTTAAGCAGCATCAAAAGCATCAGGCGCAAAGAAATTGCATGGTCGTGCCTATTGACTGTTTTGGTATACGTAGCAGTCATTTTCCGCGAAGACCTTGATTTGTCGCTGCTGACAAATTGGAGCTCGCTCGTTTTGCTGTTTTTAACAATGGGCGCATTTATCGCCGCCGGTTTGCGATATCGAAAATCGCTGCTCGTTTTGCACGGCTGTGTATTGGCATCGGCTGTATTCGTTGCCAATACATATGAAAAATACGTCCTTTCGGAATCGAGTGAAATTAAATCGGTTTCGAAGAATTATTTGACGAGCAATGATTATGACGGCGAAGAACCCCGGGAGCTCCTGGAAAACATCAAAAAAGACGACAGAGGAGATCCGTATACGAGAATCGACTGGATGAACGGCGTCCGCAACAATACGCCGATGATCCAGAAATTCAACGGCTTCAGCGCTTATTCAAGCATCCTCAACAAAAATCTGCTGCTGTTTTATTGGACAGACCTTGAAGTCGATATGGGGAGGGAAAGCGTCAGCCGCTATGCGACAATGGGCGGCCGCGCCAATTTGTACAGCCTGTTGTACGGCAAGTATTATATGAGAGAGAAGGAAAACGCCTCTGATGCTCCTTACGGATTTGAGAAAACGGACGAGTCGAAACATTATGTCGTCTTTAAGAACAACTATACGCTTCCGTTTATCCGGACGGCCAATACCGTTTATTCCGAAAAAGACCTGGATAACGCGCCGGTTTTGGCAAAAGAGCATGCCATGCTGAAAGGAATCGTTTTAGAAAACCCGGGCGGAAAAGCAAAGCCTCCTACAAGCTCTGATTTGATGGGACAGACGAAGTTGAAGAAGAACGGGGCGAGCTACGAAAACGGCGTGCTCAATGTGACATCGGAAAACGGCGGAATCGATCTCATTCCGCCGGATAACGTCCCGCAAGAAGGCGACTACTATGTCACCTTTTATTTGAAGAGCCTTGCAAAAGACCAGTTTTTCAACCTGAAGGTCAATGATTACATCACCTCAAGAAAATCAAACAAGTCGATTTATAAAACGGGGGTTTACGATTTGACTATCAGGGTGCCGAAAGCGGAAAAGGTTTCGATCCGGCTTCCGAAAGGGAAATATAAGCTCGACGGTCTGAAGCTCTATCAGGAGGATTACCAAACCTTAAAACAAGCTTCTGCGAAAAAAGCGCCGGACGCACGCATGAACTGGAAACAAAACAAATTGTCGATCCAATATCAAAACAATAACGGAGACCGGTACATGGTGCTGCCGATTCCGTTTGAAAAAGGCTGGGAAGTCACAGTGAACGGAAAAAAACAAACCGTTCAAAAAGCGAACTATGCATTCACCGGCTTTTCCATCGACAAAGGGAAAAACGACATTCAGCTCGCATATTACCCGCCTTATTTCAAAGAAACGCTTGCCGTCACCGTCATCGGTCTTGCGGCCGGAATCTGGTACAGCCGGAGAAGAAAAAAGCTTGGCTCTTAAACGGAGCCAAGCTTTAATTTTTTCTGCAATTTTTCTTCGCTGAAAATCCAGCCCGTATACGACCGCATTAGTTCCAAAGAGTCACGGTCGATATGGGCGATGGCAACGAACGGATAATGTTCTTTGCTGCGGTATCTCAAATCGATAAAACGGACCTCGTAATGGTCCTTATACGTATCGATTTCCCATCTGTAAACAGGCGAAAAAGAAAGAAAGGCTGAGATGTTCTTATCCTGCTTCGCTGCTTTCATGACGGGCGAATCGGGTAACGGAACCCTGTTGAATGTATCAAGAATGACGATCTTTCCATCGATGCTTCTGCCGACGTAAAAAGCCGATTTGGCCTTGACGGCGATTCGCCACTGTCTGAATTTCATCGTCGGTGATATAATGATCTCTTCAATATCATCGATTTTCCTGCGGAGCTCTTGTTTGATCCGCCTTTGCATCACAAACCTCAGGATATAGTAGCCGGCGAGGATGCCATAAAGGGTCAAAAATGTATAGCCCTGATCTGCGCCCGCAAGCCAAACGGCGATTGCCGCAAGATGACTGACGAAGATAAACGGGTCGAATGTATTGATCAAACCGAGCGCCACCCATTTTCTTGTAAATGGTCGAAGCGCCTGGGTACCGTACGCATTAAAAATGTCGACGAACACATGCAGGGCGACTGCGGCAAGCGTCCACAGCCAAAGATGAAGCAGGTTTGCATCAGGGTAAAACAAATACAGAATCCCCGGAAACAATAATGACCAAATGAGGACGGCGGGAATTGAATGGGTAATTCCCCTGTGATGTCTAATATAAACAGCGTTGTTTTTCAACTTTAAAATTGTATCGATATCCGGCGCCTGTGATCCGGCGATTGTCGCGATCATGACGGCCTGAGCCATTGCCGGGTCCATTCCGACGGCGGGATCAAGCGTCGCGATGCCGCCGAGCGCAACACCCATGACAACGTGTGTGCCAGTATCCATTGGTGACCTCCCCTAACGGTGTTTCAAAAATCGTATTCCATTGCCTTATTCCCAACGCCGTCCCAATACCAAACAGGAAAAGCAGCAGCTGAAATATTTAACGCTTTTGCTTTCCTCGCTTTTCATGTAACATGTTTATCGTGTATACATTTAGTTTACAACAAAAAGCCAAAAGAACAAAAGTGCAGTGTGTAAATGTGACGAGGACAGGCAAGGAGAAGTTTCATGATTGATCTGAAAAATAAATTAGAGCAAAAAAATATTAAACAATTTCAAGAAGATTTAATTTCTTGGTATGAAAAAGAAAAACGGGATCTTCCGTGGCGTTCTGACAGCGATCCTTATAAAATATGGGTTTCCGAGGTCATGCTGCAGCAGACCAGAGTGGAGACGGTGATCCCGTATTTTAACAATTTCATCGAAAAGTTTCCGAACGTAAAGGCTCTGGCTGAAGCTGATGAAGAAAAGGTGCTGAAAGCCTGGGAAGGACTGGGCTACTATTCCCGTGTCCGGAATCTGCAAAGCGCAGTCAAAGAAGTGCATGAACGATACGGCGGAGTTGTTCCTTCCTCAAAAGAGGAATTTGGCGGTTTGAAAGGCGTAGGTCCTTATACGCGAGGAGCGGTGCTCAGCATCGCCTACAACCAGCCTGTACCGGCGGTCGACGGCAATGTGATGCGGGTGATGTCACGCATTCTTTCGATATGGGATGACATCGCAAAACCGAAAACCAAAACATTGTTTGAAAACATCGTTGAAGCCTTTATTTCTAAAGAGAAGCCTTCTGAATTCAATCAAGGGCTGATGGAGCTCGGCGCCATCATCTGCACGCCGAAATCGCCTTCCTGCCTTTTGTGTCCCGTCCGTGAACATTGTTCTGCTTTTGCGGAGGGGTGCGAAAAAGAGCTGCCCGTCAAAAGCAAAAAGAAAAAACCCGGGGTGAAAAGCCTTGCCGCTGTTGTTCTGACAGATGAAGAAGGCTCAGTCTACATCCATAAAAGGCCGGGATCAGGGCTGCTTGCGAACCTGTGGGAATTTCCGAATACAGAAACGCAAAAAGGCCTGAAAACAGAACGGGAGCAGCTTTCGGCATTTTTGAAGGAACAAGCCGGAGTCGATGCCGAAATCGGTCCTCTTGAAGGAGTCGTCGAACACGTCTTTACACACCTAGTCTGGAACATTTCCGTTTTCTTCGGGAAAACGCGCAATCAGCCGGATGATTCCTATTTGAAAAAAGTAACAATAGAAGAGCTTGATGAATACGCCTTCCCGGTATCACACCAGAAAATATGGAATATGTATATGAAATAGGCAGCTTGACCGTGCATGCTGCCCGTTAATCATACTGAATATCGGTGCCGTGCGTATAATCGGCTTCACGGCGGCTCAGACCGCCTCTTGTTTTAATCTCTTTTACAACCTCCACATATTCCGCATGTCCCTCTTCATTTAAGAAGGGCATCATTTGCTGGAAGGCGTGGTGGAAATAGAGGAGCTCCGCATCTTTCCATTCGTGCTTCGGCGTTTGATCGAGCTCGCTCATGTCACGTCCGACGTACATAAGGCGAAAGCCTCCTTTTGAAAAAATGGATGACATTATTTTGCAACGAATTGAAATAACTATACTAGGAGATGAATAAAAGATGGAACAAAGAAAATGCGCGCTTATTACAGGAAGCAGCAGGGGAGTCGGAAAAGCGGCTGCTCTGAGGCTCGCGAAAAACGGCTACAATATTGTCATTAACTATGCGAGAAGCAAAAAAGCAGCTTTGGAAACCGCTGAAGAAATCGAGCGTCTCGGCGTAAAAGCGCTTGTTGTCAAAGCGAACGTCGGCCAGCCGGCGAAAATTAAAGATATGTTTCAGCAAATCGACGAGGCGTTCGGCAGACTTGACATATTTGTCAACAATGCCGCATCAGGCGTTCTCCGCCCGGTTATGGAGCTTGAAGAAAGCCATTGGGACTGGACGATGAACATCAATGCCAAAGCTTTGCTTTTTTGCGCCCAGGAAGCGGCGAAACTGATGGAAAAAACAGGCGGCGGCCATATCGTCAGCATCAGCTCGCTCGGTTCGATCCGCTATTTGGAAAACTACACGACGGTCGGCGTATCAAAAGCTGCGCTTGAATCTCTGACAAGATATCTCGCTGTCGAGCTCTCGCCGAAAAATATCATCGTCAATGCCGTATCCGGCGGGGCAATTGACACAGACGCACTGAAGCATTTTCCAAACCGCGAGGAGCTTCTCGAAGATGCCCGGAAAAACACACCTGCCGGCCGCATGGTTGAGATCGATGACATGGTCGATGCGATCGAATTTTTGGCATCCGGAAAAGCGGATATGATCCGCGGCCAGACGATCATCGTTGACGGCGGCCGTTCCCTGCTCGTTTAAATTTTTGTGCATGAATGAATAGGATATCACCCGACTGCACAATCTAAGTGTCGTGGAGGTGATATACAATGGCTAACCAACAATCCAAAACAAACGCACAAAAAGTAAGACAACAAAACCAAGCTTCTGCACAAGGTGGTCAGTTCGGCACTGAATTTGCCAGCGAAACTGACGCGCAGCAAGTAAGACAAAATAACCAGCAAGCTGAGCAAAAGAAACAACAAAACAGCTAATCACTGAAACAGGAAAAAGCGCTTCACCATTCGGTTGAGGTGCTTTTTTCTTTGCGACAAAAATTCCGAATCTTAGGCAGAATCAGTCAAAGGACATTTCCCATGTATAGAGAAATGATACATAGGCAATAAATGGAGTAGAGCAAAGAATGGAGGATATCAATGCCGGAATTTGAAAACTTGGTTCAGGGCCAGATGGAGATTATGGACAAGTTGTTATACCTTCAGGCAGAGATTGAAAGATGCCAGGAGATCGAAAAAGAACTGATGGCCCTTGAAAAAAAAGCCCAGCTATTATCAATTCGGGAAGACATCTCCCAAAAACGAAGAGATCTCGCCGCTATTCAGGATTTGTTTCAAAAACAGACGGAACAGGTCATACAGGCTTACCAAAAAATCGAAGCCTAAAGTTTATCTTTATCGCTTTCCTGAAAAAAGAGCCATTCCTGGTCCGGAGTGGCTGTTTTATTTTCATTTTTTATTTTCAACCGTTATAATAAATAAAAGAACTGTCGGACAGGCGATGTGAAACACTGACTTGTAAGGCTTTTGCAAAGAAAGTAGGGGAGAAACATGGGCTTTCCCAAGGAAGGAGAAACCATTCAAATTCATAGCTACAAGCACAATGGGCAAATTCATCGAATATGGAGCGAAACGACGATATTAAAAGCAACGGAATTGTGCATCATCGGCGCCAACGACCGGACGGTGGTCACCGAATCAGACGGCCGGACATGGGTGACACGAGAGCCCGCCATTTGTTATTTCCATGCCAAGCAGTGGTTTAACGTCATCGGCATGCTTCGCGAAGACGGCATTTATTACTATTGCAACATCAGCTCGCCGTTTGCTTTGGACGATGAAGCCATCAAGTACATCGATTATGATCTGGACGTGAAAGTCTTTCCCGATATGACCTACCATATCCTTGATGAAGACGAATATGCAGACCATAAAAAAGCGATGAATTATCCGAAGGAAATAGACGGCATCTTAAGATACCATTTGAATACGCTGCTGCACTGGATTCACCAAAGGAAAGGGCCGTTTGCTCCGGAGTTTATCGATATTTGGTATGAACGGTATCTCCATTATACAAAATAAACCAACAAGCCTGTTGAGTATCAACAGGTTTTTTGCAGTGGACTCACACTATCAAAAATAGAGAGGGGGATGTGAGTGTGGGTATTATCAGAAGATATATGGAATTTGTCAAGCCGTATAAGTGGAAAATCATCGTTACAGTTCTGATCGGCATCATTAAATTTTCGATTCCTCTTGTTATTCCGCTCCTTTTGAAATATGTAGTCGATGACATTATTCAAGGAAACGGAACGGTCCAGGAAAAAACATCTTCACTATTTACCGTAATGGCGGTCGTGTTCGCCATTTTTTTGCTGCTCCGGCCGCCTGTCGAATACTACCGGCAGTATTTCGCGCAATGGACGGCAAGCAAGGTGCTGTATGATATCAGAGACAGGCTTTTTTCCCATATTCAAAGGCTAAGCCTCAGATATTATGCGAATACCCGCGCCGGCGAAATTATTTCAAGGGTGATCAATGACGTCGAACAGACAAAAGAATTCGTCATCATCGGGCTTATGAATGTTTGGCTTGATGTGATGACGATTTTTATCGCCATCGCCATCATGATGACGATGGATGTGAAGCTGACGATTATTTCGATCATTTTATTCCCGCTTTACGGGCTGTCGGTTAAATATTTTTACGGCAGGCTGAGGATCTTGACGAGGGAGCGGTCCCAGGCTTTGGCCCAAGTGCAGGGCCACCTTCATGAAAGGGTTCAGGGTATGCCTGTGATCAGAAGTTTTGCCATCGAAGAACACGAACAGAGGCAATTTGACAACGAAAATGGAAACTTCCTCGGCAAAGCGATCCGCCATACGGCATGGAACGCGAAAACGTTCGCAGTAGTCAACACGATTACAGACCTCGCACCGCTCATCATCATTACGGTTGCAGGATACCACGTGATTCACGGTTCGTTGACGGTCGGAACGATGGTAGCGTTTGTCGGGTATATCGAAAGGCTGTATAATCCGTTGAGGCGGCTTATTAATTCGTCGACAACATTGACCCAGTCCGTCGCATCGATGGACAGGCTGTTCGAATTCATCGATGAGCCGTATGAATTAAAGGATAAACCGAATGCTGTGAAAGCAGGCCGTTTAAAAGGCGTCGTCGAATTTAAAAACGTCTCGTTTCAATATGAGGAAACAAACGACATGATTTTGCAAAACCTGTCTTTAACGGCAAACCAGGGCGAAACGGTCGCACTCGTCGGCATGAGCGGAGGGGGGAAATCCACGCTCGTCAGCCTGATCCCGAGGTTCTACGATGTCACGTCAGGGAGTCTCTTAATCGACGGTGTAGACGTCCGGGATTACGAGGCGAGAAGTTTAAGAAACCAGATCGGCATGGTGCTGCAGGACACCTTTTTGTTCAGCGAATCGATCAGGGAAAACATTTCGATCGGAAATCCGGAGGCATCGATGGACCAAATCATTGAAGCGGCAAAGGCGGCGAATGCCCACGATTTCATTATGGAGCTGCCTGACGGTTATGAGACGAAGGTCGGTGAACGGGGAGTCAAGCTTTCAGGAGGGCAGAAGCAGCGGATTTCGATCGCACGGGTTTTCTTGAAAAACCCTCCGCTATTAATCCTGGATGAAGCCACCTCTGCGCTTGATCTTGAAAGCGAGCATTATATTCAAGAAGCGATGGAAAAGCTCGCGAAAGACCGGACGACTTTTATCGTCGCCCACAGGCTGTCAACGATCACGCACGCCGATAAAATCGTCGTGATTGAAAACGGACAAATCGCCGAAACGGGAACCCACGAGGAGTTAATGAACCGCGAAGGCCATTATAAGCATTTATTCACCATTCAAAAACTGAATTGATATAAAAGCCCGGCTTCAATGATATGCTCCCCTAAA
>NZ_JBALMR010000098.1:0-10766 GCF_036963165.1 Bacillus sp. JJ675
TCGGTCTCACTTCGCGGCGCTTTGTATTCAGCTGTCTGCACGGTAAGGTCCGGCTGTGGAAGCGCGCGTTTGTCGACTTTTCCGTTCGCCGTAATCGGCAGCTCGCTGAGCTGCACCCAATATGCGGGCACCATGTAATCAGGAAGCGTCTTCGCTAATTGGTCCGCGAGGCGTCCTGTATCAAGCGGTTCGGCTGATGTCACATAGCCGCAGAGCGCTTTGTTGCCATGCGCGTCCTCGATGTCAGTGACGGCTGCTTCTTGTACTCCTGGAAGCTTCGCAAGCTGCACTTCGATTTCAGAAAGCTCGATCCGGAAGCCGCGGATTTTCACCTGCTGGTCGATCCGGCCGATATATTCGATCCGGCCGTCCGGAAGCCACTTAACGGCATCGCCCGTCCGGTACATCCGCTCGCCCGGTACAAACGGGTCTGCCGTAAAGCGCTTCGCCGTTTCTTCCGGCTTGTTGAGATAGCCGCGCGCTAAGCCGCGGCCGGCGATGCACAATTCACCCGTGACACCCGCAGGCTGTACCTCATTGTGCTCTCCGAGCACATAAACGCGGGTGTTGGCGATCGGTCTGCCGATCGAAAGCATTCCTTCGTCAGGGTCAATCGCCGTGCTTGTCGCCACGACCGTGTTTTCCGTCGGGCCGTAGTTGTTGACGAGCGTATAGCCGCGCTTTTCGACCCGCTTCAGCTTGTCGCCGCCCGTCAGAAGCACGCGCAGCGATTTGTTGTCAAGCTCCATAAACTGCTCGCACAGCTGAGTCGGGAGGAACGTGATCGTGATGCCGTGTTCTTCAAAATACTGATTCAGGCGGACGATATCCATCCTGATCGCTTCATCGATCATGTGCAGCTCGCTTCCGGCGATCCAGTACGGGAACATCTCCCACACGGATGCATCAAAGCCGAAGCCGGCGTATTTCGCGCTCTTGTCGCGCTCAGTGACAACGAATTCGTGATTGTGCCAATAGCACAAGTTCACAAGTGAATGGTGCTCGACCATGACGCCTTTCGGCTGACCCGTCGTACCTGATGTGTAGATTAGGTAGGCCAGGTTGTCCGGTTTTGCCTCTGACTGCGGATTCACCTCGTCTTCTGAAGCCACTTCCCCGGTTAACACGGCATCAAGCAGAATCATTTCCCCGCAGAAGCCGTGAGGCACGGCTGTACCCGTTTGCGTCAGCAGGAGCTCCGCTCCGCTGTCTTCCAGGATGTATTTGATCCTTTGTTCAGGATAGGCGGGATCGATCGGCACATAAGCCGCTCCTGCTTTCAAAATCGAAAGCACCCCGGCCGCCATTTCGAGGGAAGGCTTGACCATGATGCCGATCCGCTGTTCCGGCCGCGCTCCCTTTTCGGTAAGCAGGCGGGCCAGACGGTTCGCGCGGGCGTTGAGCTCCCGGTACGTCCAGCGGCGGCCGTTGAATACCGCCGCCCCGTGATCAGGCGTGCGGCTGACCTGTGCTTCGAACAGCTCGTGGATCGTTTTGTCTGACGGAACGTCAAGCGCCGTGTCGTTCCACGCTTCGACGATCCGGCGTTTTTCCGTTTCGTCGATCAGGGAGAGTTCTGAAAGGCGGATATTCGGATTGTCAGCAACCGCTTCGAACAGATTGAGCAAATACCCGCTCCAGCGCCTGATCGTTTCTTTCTTAAACAAATCTGTCGCATATTCGAATTGCAGACCGATTTCGCCGTCTTTCTCAAACGCTCCCAGCGTCAAATCGAACTTGGCAGCGGCGTGCGATATGTCATACGGCTTAATCGTTACACCGTCCAAATCGAATGTTTCCTTATCAGGATCTTCCACCGTCAGCATGACATTGAAAAGCGGGTTCCGGCTCATATCGCGGGGCAGATCAAGCTTGGCAATCAGATCTTCAAACGGATAGTCCTGATGATCAAGCGCAGCCAGGCTTCTGTTTTTAACGTCTTCCAAAAACTCGCGGAATGTCGCGTCCTGCGGCACATGGTTTTTAAGAGCCAGCGAGTTGACGAACATGCCCGGCATGTCTTTCAATTCTGAATGTGTTCTGCCGGCAGTCGCAGACCCTACGACAATATCTTTCTGGCCGGTGAGACGGTTTAAAAAGATATTGAAAACGGCCAGCATGACGATATTCAGCGTCGTTTTCGTCTCCGTCGCAAGCCTCCGGATGTTGAGCGCTGCAGGCTTCGATGTTTTAAAGTGAACCTGATCCCCGCTAAAGCTTTGCACCGGAGAGCGCGGGAAGTCCAGCGGCAGGCCGAGTTCCGGCACGGCTTCTGAAAACTCGTTCAGCCAGAATTGTTCCTGCTTCCGAATGGTTTCCCGCTGCACGGGCCCGGTTTGCCATACGGCATAATCTTTGTAATGCAGCTTACGCTCAGGCAGAGATTCGCCTCTGTAGAGCCTTGCAATTTCTTTCACAAAAAGGCTTCTCGAAACGCCGTCGGCAATAATGTGGTGCGTATCGATCAACAGCAGGTGGCGTTGTCTCCCGACTGACAGCAGCTCGGCGCGGATGAGCGGAGCGCTGCTTATATCAAACGGCCTGATAAAGCGGCTGATTTCTTTTTCGGCTTCGCCTTCTTGAACAGGCGTGACCTTCAGCTCGATGTCCGCTTTGTCATGGACTTTTTGAACAGGGCTGCCGTCGATTTCGTCAAACGATGTACGCAGCGACTCATGGCGATCCACCAATGCCTGAAGCGCCCGTTTTAAGCGCTCGATATCAAGGTCGCCTTCCATCAAGAACACTGACGGCATATTGTAGCCGGTGCCGTTTTTTTCGAGATGATGAAGGACGTACATCCGTTTTTGTGCGGATGATACCGGATACCAGTCGCTTTTTTCAGCAGGCTGTATCGCGCTCTGTACGGATTGATCTTCAGACGACTCGATATAGCGGGCAAGACGGCGCACTGTCGGATATTCGAAAAGCGCTTTAAGCGGCACCTTTTTGTGCAGCTTGGCTTGAATATCTGCAGTCAGCATCATCCCTTTCAAAGAATGTCCGCCCAAATCGAAGAAGTTGTCTTCGGCACCGATCGGCCTGATGCCGAGAACGTCTTCCCACATAAGGCACAGCTCTTTCTCGAGATCTGTTGACGGCGGCTCATAAGAGTCGCTTTCGCCGTTTGGCGCCTGCGGCTCAGGCAGGGCATTGCGGTCAACTTTGCCGTTGGCCGTCAGCGGAATCGCATCGACGGTGACAAAGTATGACGGCACCATGTACGCAGGCAGTCTTTCGGAAAGATGCTCCCTCAGCTCGGAAGATGCGATTGTTTGTTTCGACTGAATATAGGCGCACAGCTCCTCCAATCCCGAATCCGGCGCAAAAGCGAGGACAACCGCTCTTTCCACATCCCTGCACTCTTTCAGGGCGTCTTCGATTTCCTTCAATTCAATCCTGTATCCGCGGATTTTCACCTGATCATCGGTACGTCCTAAAAATTCGATCTCCCCATTCGGAAGACGGCGGACGAGATCGCCCGTTTGATANNAGGGTTTTCTATGAACCTCTCGGCTGTCAGCTCCCGTTTGTTCAAATAACCGCGCGCAAGCCCTTTTCCGGTTATAAAAAGCTCACCCGGCGCTCCGGCGGGGACAAGGCGGCGGGATTTATCCAATACCAATGCTCCCGCACCCGGAATCGGCCGCCCGATCGCCGGACGTTTGACAAATTCGCTAAGCCCGTCTGCATCGATCGGTTTGGCGATCGTGCCGATCGTCGTCTCCGTCGGCCCGTAATGGTTGATAAAACGGGCTTTCGGATAATGGAAATGGTACCGCTCCACATCGGCCGGATTGATCTTTTCTCCCCCGAGCACGATCAGTCTCAGCGGCTCAAGCGCCTTAGATAAAGCAAAGCTTTGCGTCTGCACGATCGTATGGAACAGCGACGGCGTCAGCTTGATATATGTGATCGCTTTTTCATTGATATAGCGGCATAGCCGGTCCGGTTCCGTGTATGTTTCTTTCGGGATGATATGAAGCTCCCCTCCGGCAAGAAGGACCGGAAACAAGCCCGTATACCCGAGATCGAACGCGAAGGATGACAGGAGCACCGACTTATCCGATTCAGCAAGCTCCGCTTCGCTTACAAACCAGGAAACATAGTTCACGAGATTGCAATGTTCAAGCTGAACGCCTTTTGGAGCGCCCGTCGTTCCCGATGTGTAAATGATATAGGCGAGACTGTCCCCGTCATTGACTGAATCAGGACGCTCCTTCTTCACACCCGGATCAATGTCTTTCGCAATATCTATGAATATCCCTTTATATATATCAGAAAGGGATGCTTGATAGGCTGATTCCGTAACCAGCAAGCTGGCTCCGCTGTCTTCAAGCATATACCGGATCCTGGAAGGCGGCATTTCCGGATCGATCGGCAAAAATGCGCCTCCGGCTTTCATGACGCCAAGGATGGAGACGATGACATCAGCGGAACGGTCGAGCATAATGCCGATGACATCTTCTTTGCCGGCGCCTTTTCCGCGAAGAACGTATGCAAGCTGATTGGCTTTTTCATCAAGCTCCCGGTATGTGAGCTTTGTGTCTCCGCACACGACGGCTGTCCGCTCAGGCGTTTTTTCAACCTGCCGTTCAAACAGTTCATGAAACGGTGCGTCTTCCCCCCGGTCTGCCCTGCTGTGTACTGCTTCAGCAAGCAGCGCCTTCCGTTCGTTTTCAGAAAGCAGATCGATATCTGCAAGCTTGACGCCGGGGTTTTCACAGATCGTTTTGACCACGTTCAGGAAGTGTCCGCTCCAGCGCCTGATCGTTTCCTCCTTAAATAGAGCGGTCGCATAATCAAAGCTCAAACCGATTTCCCCGTCGTGTTCGACGGCTTCAAGAGACAGGTCGAACTTTGCGGTGCGATGGCGCACGGAATAGGAAGAAATCTGCAAGCCTCCCAAACTCAAAGCAGCCATGTCCATGTTTTGCATGTTGAAAAATACGCTGAACAGCGGGTTCCGGCTCGTGTCTCTCTCCAGAGGCAGCTTTTCGATCAGCTCTTCAAGCGGGTAGCTTTGCTCGGCAAACGCTTGAAGGCTCGTTTCTTTGACCTCCTGCAAAAACTCTTTGAACGTTTTTTGCCCTTCAGGACGATTGCGGAGGGCGAGTGTGTTGACAAACATGCCCGGGATGTCATTCAGATCGGGATGGGTTCTCCCGGCAACAGGCGATCCGACAATGATATCATCCTGTGCCGCATACTTTGCCAAAAAGATATTGAACGCAGCAAGCAGAAACATATAAAGCGTTGTATCAGACTCGGAAAGGAGCCTCTGAATCTCGCTTGCAAGCTTTTTATCAATTCCAAAGACAACCCGCTCTCCTTCAAAGCTGCGTTTTGCAGGACGCGGATAGTCGTACGGCAGATCCAGCACAGGGAGCTCGCCTTTGAATACGTCAAGCCAATATTGCCCCTGTTTTTTAAGCTTGCCCGTTCGTTCCTGTTCGTTTTGCCAGACGGCGAAATCTTTGTAATGCAGCTTTTGGGCAAGCAAATCGCCGCCATGGTAAAGCTGCGCAAGATCGCGGATGAAAATGCCTGTCGAGCTTCCGTCCGTAATAATATGGTGCATATCGATCAACAGCAGATGGCGCTTTTCCTCCAATTGAACGAGCTCCGCCCGGACGAGCGGCGCCTGATCCAGTTGAAACGGGCGGATAAACCCGTCGATTTTCGACTCGGCCTCCGCTTCTTCCGCTTGTGAAACCGTTAGCGTAAACGGCACGTCCTCATGAACGTGCTGGACGATGTCCCCGTCTATGACGGCAAACGAAGTCCGGAGTGTTTCATGACGGCTGATTAAAGCCCGAAACGCAGATTCGAGACGGTTATGGTCCAAGTCGCCCTCCAGCAGCAGCACCGCCGGCACATTGTAGCTTGTGCTCGCTTCTTCGAGCTGATTGAGAATGTACATCCTCCTTTGCGCGGAGGATACCGGATAATAAGAGCTTGACGGGGCTGGTTCGATCGGATGGACGACTTCCTCTTTTGATTCCCCTTGAAGAAATTCGGCAAGCCCTCTGATCGTCGGCGTTTCAAACAATATCTTGATAGGAACCTCTTTTTGCAATTGCTCTTGAATCTTGGCCGTAAGCATCATCGCTTTCAGCGAATGCCCGCCGACTGAGAAGAAATTGTCATCGATGCCAGGTCGCTTGATGCCGAGAATCTCTTCCCAGATCGCGGCTAGAATTTCTTCCGTTTCATTTTCAGGAGGTTGGTATAGGGCATCCGCTTCCTTTGCAGCCGGCTCAGGAAGCCTGCGTTTATCGACCTTTCCGTTTGCCGTAAGCGGCATCGCCTCAAGCCGGGTGAAATGAGACGGGATCATATACTCAGGAAGCGGCTTGGACAGCTCTGAGCGCACGTCAGCAGCTGACCGACCGCCCGTATAATACGCGCAGATTTCGTTCTCGCCCGCATCGTTTTCCCGGATGATGGCCGCTGCTTCACGAATGCCGTCAAGCTGCGCCAACCTTGCTTCGATTTCGCCTAATTCGATCCGGAAGCCGCGCACCTTCACCTGGTGATCAATCCGTCCGAGAAATTCGATGTTTCCGTCGGGAAGCCGTCTTGCCAAATCGCCTGTCCGGTAAATCCGCCCTCCTTCTCTAAATGGATCGCTGACGAATTTTTCGGCGGTCAGCTCAGGCCGATTCAAATAGCCGCGCGCCACGCCGTCTCCGCCGACACACAGCTCGCCGGGCACGCCGATCGGGAGAAGCTGTTGTTCGTCATCAAGAATATAGGCCGTTGAATTTGCAATCGGCTTTCCGATCGGTATCGCGTGCTCATATTCCCGGTCGATGCAAAAACATGTCGAAAATGTCGTGTTTTCCGTCGGGCCGTAGCCGTTCCAAAGGGAGAGTGCGGGACATGCGCGCCTGACCTTGTTGACGATGCCCGGTACGAGCGCATCTCCGCCGATGATGATATCTTTTGCGGTATTGAACATGTTCGGATCTTGATGTGCGAGCTGATTGAAGAGCGGTGATGTCAGCCACATCGTCGTGATGCCGTTCTCTTCCAAAAACGCTTTGAACGCTCTCGCATCAAGAAGCGTTTCTTTCGGAACGGGAAAGAGGGTCGCTCCGTTCAATAATGCGCCAAACACCTCGAACGTACTGGCGTCAAAGCTGACCGCTCCCGTCTGCGCCATGTTCACTTCGGCATGAAGCGGAATATATCCGGCGTTTTTGACGAGGCGGACGATATTGCGGTGCTCGACCATGACGCCTTTCGGCTTCCCTGTCGAACCAGATGTATATATGCAGTACGCGAGATCATCGGGCTTCGCGATCGTTTCAAGATTGGCGGAATCTTCACGTTCAAGCGAGTTATCATCAGCCGCAATCGTTTTATACCCGTCGAAAGAGCGCTTTGTTCCCTGCTTGATGACGACGATGTTTGCACCGCTGTCTTCCAGCAAAAAGCGGATTCGATCTTCGGGGTAGTCCGGATCAATCGGCACGTATGCGCCGCCTGCTTTCAGCACCGCCAGCATGCCGACGGCCGATTCAAGCGACCGCTCCATCATGACCGCTGCCCTTCCCCCATGTGTCAGGCCGTTTTCCTGCAAGCGCCGCGCAAGCTGATTGGCTTTTTCATTGAGCCTGCGGTACGTGATGCTCGATCCGTTGTAAACGACAGCCGCTTTTTCAGGCGTCTGTTCCGCCTGTTCCTCAAACAGTTCCGGAATTGACTTGTCCCGCGGATAGTCCGTTTTTGTATCATTGAAGGCAAGCAGCGCTTTTTGTTCCTCATCTGATAAAATCCCGGCCCGCCTTGCCGGTGATTCCGGATCGGACACGGCGATCCTGGCGAGCCTTGTCAGGTGCTCCGCCGCCTTCTCAATGAAGGAGGCGTCATAAACCGCACTGTTGTATTTCAGCTTGAGCGTCCATTCTGTTCCCGGGTATACGATCAGGTTAAAATCGTAGTTCGTTTGTTCAAAGGCCGCTCCCGCTTTGATGGAAAAGCCTAGACGCTCCTTCATCGCCCCGTTTTCCAACTCTTTATCCAATGGGTAGTTTTCAAACGCAACCAGATGGCTGATGAGACGGCCCTCTAAAGCGGAGCTCTTTTGAATCTCATACAGCGGGAGATAATCGTATTGCTCCGCTTCGATGGCATGCTGCTGCGCCTGCTTGAAAAGTTCGGCAAATGTAGCGTTTTTCCCGATTTTTAAGCGGACCGGGATCGTATTGATAAATAAGCCCGCCATATGTTCGATGCCGTTGACCTCGGACGGGCGTCCGGACACAACCGTGCCGAACACCACGTCATCTGCGGCATTGTATTTGGCAAGAACCGCTCCCCACATCGCCTGAAACAGATTAGGCGCCGTCACGTTATAGCGGTTGGCCGCCCTTTGGACGGCATCGACCAAATCCCGCTCCCATACCAATGTGAACTCTTCATTCTGATAGACCCCTTCGGCCTCTCCCGCTTTTCGGCCCGGGATGACACTCGGGCTTTCCACATCGCCGAGGCGCTTTTCCCAATAGGCCCCGGCTTCTTCCTTGTCTTGCCGGCCGAGCCATTTGATATAGTCGGCATAAGGCCTGCCTTGATCAAGCGGAGCCGGACGGTTTGAACGAACCGCTTCATAGTTTTCAAAAAGCCGCTTCATCAATATGCCCATGCTCCAGCCGTCCATCACGATGTGATGATTGCTCCAGATGAGCTGATATTGCTGATCGGCAAGCCGGAAAACCGCCACTTTAAAGAGCATATCTTTCGCAAGGTTAAATCCGGCTTTCTGAACGTCCTGTTTATATTGTCCGATGCGCATGTTTTGCCGCGCTTCATCCCATCCGGCGATATCTTCAAAATGAACCTTCGTTCCGCGCTCGGCCAGGACGACTTGACGCGGCTTTTGCAATTGCTGATAAACGAAAACCGTTCTGAGAATATCGTAAGAACGCACGAGCAGATTCACGCTTTTTTCAAAGATCTCTAAATCAAAATCCCCGTCTATGAAAAGCTCCAGCTGTGTGAAGTAAGAGGAAGATTCCGGATCAAGCATTGCGTGATACAGCATCCCTTCCTGCATCGGTGTCAAAGGATATACCTTTTGAATCTTTTGTTTCCCCATAAGCCACCTCGTATGTTTTGTTAGAAAATTTCCATCAATTTATCAAGTTCTTCAAGTGTCAAATCGTCGTCTCCAAGATCACTCGGGGTCAACTCGTCTCCATCTTGAGTCAGACAATGATCGATCAATTGCAGCAAATAAGCTTTAAAGCTGCCGGCGACAGTTGAGATTGTGCTTTCTTTAAATTCCAATGAATGATAAGCGATCGACATCGTCAGCACGCCGTCCTCGATAAAACCGACGATGTCAAGAGCGTTCGGCTTCTCAGTATCGGGGCTCAGAGGATCGCCGGACGGCAGTTTCGACCGGATGAACCGACCCGATTCAGACATTTCCGTGAACTGGCCTAAATAGTTGAAGCTGATCTCCGGTTTGACCCGCCCGCTTTTTTGGCCTTCTTCTGTTAAATAGCGATAGATGCCATAGCCGATTCCTTTATGCGGGATGTGGCGCAGATCTTCTTTGATCTGTTTGATTTGATAGCCCATATCATCGGAATGGCGCATCTGAATCAGTGCAGGGAACTGGCTCGTAAACCAGCCGACGGTTCTTGACATATTCAAGCCGTCAATGATGTCCTCACGCCCGTGTCCCTCCAGCGTGACAATGAAATCGCTTTGTCCTGTCCATTCTTTTACGGCAAAGCCCAACGCCGTGAGCAAAATATCATTCATTTCCGTGTTGTACGCTTCGTGGACTTTTGTCATGAGCTGTTCCGTTTCTTCTTTCGTCAACGAGAATTCAACCGTTTTCGTATGGCGCATCCGCTTATCGTCTGCTTCGGCATCTTTAGGGAGCGGCGCGGCCGCCGTCTTCTCGATTTCCTCCCAATAGCCGATCTCCTTGGCAAACGTCTTGGAACCGGCATACTCACTCAATCGTGCCGCGTATTCTGCAAAGGAATGTGATTTTTCCGGAAGGACGATCGGCTCGCCTTTTTCAGCTTGAAGCAATCCTGCCGCAAAGTCCTCCAGCAAAATCCGCCATGACACACCGTCCACGACAAGATGGTGAATGACGATCAGCAAATGGTCGCCTTGGCCGGTTTTGAAGATTGCCGCTTTCAGCAGATGTCCCTGCGACAAATCGATGCTGCTTTGAATTCGATTGGCTTCTTCCAAAAGGGAAGCCTCCAATTCAGCGCCTGATTGGTGCAGGTGAATGACCTCAGGCTGAACCTCTGCAGCTTCAAGCCCTCTGTTGTATTGAACAACGTTCTCTCCATCACGCTTATAAATGATGCGCAATGCATCATGATGCGCCATCAGCCCGCTTAAAACCTGTCCGGTAATCTCAGGGTCGAAGCCTGACGGCGCGTGAAGCATAACCGACTGATTCCAGTGGTGCTCATTTGTAAACGCACGTTCGAAGAACCAGCGCTGGATCGGCGTAAGCATCACTTCGCCTTCGACAGGCCCCTGATCGATTGCTTTATCATCAGCCGTCTCTACATAAAAACTGATCTGTTCGATTGTCGGGTGCTGGAATAAATCCTTCATCTCAAGCTTCAAGCCGTGCTGCTGAAGGCGGCTCGCCATTTGAATCCCTTTGATCGAATCCCCGCCGAGCGTGAAGAAATTGTCGCTGATCCCGATTCGTTCGACGCCGAGAACCTCCTGCCAAACATCCGCCAACAGCTGTTCGGTCTCACTTCGCGGCG
>NZ_JBALMR010000099.1:0-6400 GCF_036963165.1 Bacillus sp. JJ675
ATTCGATGAAAGGGTGGCTTAATACCCAAATCGGCGGATTTGTAGACAGCGTTACGGACTCCTTTAAATCCTTCTTCGGAATTCACTCGCCGTCACGTCTATTCCGCGATGAAATCGGTAAATTCCTTCCGATGGGGCTTGCGTTAGGTATCGAGCGCAATATTGGCGTTGTCAAAGCGGCTGCAAACGAAATGGCAAATGCTGCGCTGATCAATCCGCAATCTTACGCTTTTAATCCGAGCATGGCACTTGGCGGCGGAATACTCGGAACCGTCAAATACGCGGTTGATTCCGGAAGCGGAGTAGATCCGAAACAACAGCAGCCGATCGTTATCGAATCTGTATTCGTGGTTGATAGCGAAGAACTTGGCCGTATGACAGAGAGCGCAGTCAGCGCCGAACAAGGCAAGAAAATAACGATTACAAACTACATGCGGGGTGAATGAGGTTGAGTACGACTATCACGACGTTAACCGGAGCCGTTTATGACTTAGACGAAATCGGCATCACAACCCGTGAATTTAATCCGTCTTCTCCTTCACCTCGTCATTCAACGGAGCAAGTCGACGGATTAAACGGGCTTGTTGATTGCGGAACAACATACGATGCCAGGACGATAAAGTGTTCGTTCTATTTAAAGGCCGCGGATATTCCGGATTATTACTTAATGCGCGACGAAGTATTTAAACTGTTTGAAACGCGGCAGCCGTTCTATATTACGGAATCGTATAATCCAGGTAAACGCTGGCTCGTCAAAACAAACGCATCATATTCGATCGATCAACAACGAATATACGGTATGTTCGATATCGAGCTTATTGCGTTCAGTCCGTTCGCAGAATCGATCGGAACCACGCTTAATCCGTTCACTTTCGATTCGGACTTATGGCAGATCGGCGAAGGGCTAATCGATGAGACTCCGGCATATAAGCACAAAACAACCTCGTTTAAACTTTTCAATGCAGGAACCGAAACGATTAACCCTCGCCAGTTTCCGTTAGTTATCGTGTATAAAGGTGCGTCTAAAAACCTGACGATCACTAACAAGACGACAGGCGACGTTTGGAAATATACCGGATCAACAGCGTCAGGAGATACGATCATTCTTAACGGAGTACGAGCAACGAAAAACAACGTTAGCATATTCGGCGCTACTAATCGAAAGCTACTTACGATAGCGCCCGGTTGGAACGACTTTAAATTATCGGGTACGAGCGGAAGTTTCGAAATCTCATTCGACTTTCGCTTTTACTATTTATAGGCGGTGGTTGCGTGAAGGATTTATTCATACAGAGCCTCGCCGGCCAGTTCGAAATGCTAACGGATTTTAGTACGACTCGTAAGAACGCGATCAACAACCAAAAGACTATCGATGTAACTGGCGTGTTGACTGACCGAAATCAGCACGCTTTTCCTTTAGTACAGAACGAGAATTTTCTGATTTACGACGAGGAAGAATACGTCATTAAAAACTCGTCAATCAAGCCCTTCGGAAACAAACTAAAAGCGACCGCGACGGCAATTCATCGGATGTTTGTCGATCTGGATAACATGCACATTTACGATGTGATCGAAGGGAAAAAGGCGCTTTCTATTGACGATATGCTTAAATTTGCGCTTGCGGGCACCGGCTATTCGTATCAAGTCGATACGACAGGTCTAGCGAAGTCCGTAACCGTCGAAAACTTCGGAGATTCGAGATCCCTTGCGTTATTAAACTCTATCGCAGAGAAGTTCGGAGTTGAATACGAATGTGTCAATAAAACGATCTATATTGCGAAAGAGATCGCCAGATATACCGACAATCAGTTAAGATATGCGTTTAATATTAAGGAGCCGTCAAAAGACATCGATACAAGTTCGCTCAAGACGTATATTAGAGGATTCGGTAAAAATGTAACTGCGGAATACAAAAGTCCGTTAGCGGAAGTCTTCGGTATCCGGCACGCAGATCCAGTTCGCGATGACCGGTACACCGATAAAGAGAGTTTACTTGCGCAATTGAAATCAGAACTCCACGATCGCATCGACATCTCGATCACGCTCACCTACATCGAGCTTCAGTCGTTAGGAATTCAAGACATCCGAAAAGGGGATTACGTTTGGTGCATCATCGAACCGTTCGAAATAGACGTCCAGATTCGCGTAGTGCAAGTCGAGGATTATTCAGACCCTTCTAAATCACCGAAATATACACTCGGATCAATTACGAGAAAATCGACGGACATCGTCTCCGACTTTAAACGAACGCAAAGGACCGTTTCAAAGATAGTCGACTCGGACACCGGCAAGATTCGCGAAAGCTCAATTAAAATCGGCAGCAATACGACGTTCGATCCGGGATACGATCCGACAAAGCTCAATATTCCGCAATATGGATTAGCTTCGGCCAACTCGAACGGGTTGATGAGCTCGTCTGACTACGTAAAGCTTGCGAACATTCTGGTCGGACCAGATGGAAAGGTCATTGTCGATTTGGCGTCGGAGATCACTAACGGCTTGATGAGTTATGCCGATTTTATAAAACTGAAGCGGATTATTATGCCGGCAACAGGCAACGTCGATATGCAGTCGATATTGGATCGAATTGCTGCGCTCGAGGCGAAAGTAGGAGGACAATGATAAAGGAGGAGACGAATGGCGAAATATCCGTACAGAAAAGCCGGTAGTGCGTGGGATCGCATTTTCCGGAACAACTACAATCAGAACATGGAAGATATTGAATCGGATATAAGAAGCGCAAATTATGATTTAGATGCGCATAAAAAAGCTCGAACCGCCCACACGTCGGATCAAATCGACCATGGCGGTTTTTCTGTGTCTACGGTTCTTGAAAGTCTAAAAACCCGATTGCGCAACGTAATTTTAAACGCCGACGGGACCAACGTTAAGGAAGTCGTCGATGCACGGGTCGGTGCTGATGGCGAAGTATTTCCATTGCTTAAAGAGCGGTTAGATACGGAATACGTTAAGCTTTTGCAGAAAATCAAACGGACAGTAAACGTTGATGATTTCGGAGCAGATCCGACAGGCGTTAACGACAGTACAGAAGCGTTCCAAAAAGCGCTTGGAACGGGTAAAGTCCGATTAGTTCTATCCGCAGGAACCTACATCGTAAAAGGCGTCAAACTTCCGTCCTGGACGTATATGGTCGGCCAGGGAATCGGAGTTACTACGCTAAAACTTCACGAGGATACGCCGGCCAGCGAATGGGTCGTAACCAACGCGGACCATACGAACGGAAACCGAAATATCATGGTCGAAGGAATGTCGCTAGACTGGAACCCGGATCGTCAGGGCGGTCTTGGGCCGACCGGCGGACTACATTCGAGCTGCCTAACGTTAGCAAATGTTAAGTTCGGAATCGTGCGCGAAGTAGAAGGTATCAATCCGGCTCTGCACTGTTTCGATGCGTCTGCGCCTACCTACAACATTTCGGACGCTGACTATACGAAAAACGGTTGCCGGTATATCTGGTTCGATCGATGCGTCGGGTCCGGGTATGGTGACGACGGAGTGACTACGCACTATAGCGAGTACATTTTCATCACAAACTGCGTCATGACAAATCCGAGCGGAAAGGCGCATGCCACGGGGTCCTCAAACTCGAACGGTATCGAAGTCGATGACGGATCTAAAAACGTTTGGGTCATCGATTGTTTTACGTCCGGCAATGTTCGCGGTTACGAGGTGAAGGCGCACACTGAATGGCCGGCGCCGTCAAACGTTCATATTCGCGGTTGTGAATCCTACCGTGACGTCCGCGCGTTTGACCTTCGGCATATCGGCCATCACTTAGCAACTGAGCCGTGGAGCGAAACGGCACGAGACGTAACACTAGTCGATTGTACGGCACGCGAGCCGATATTCAACGATCTATATGCCGGACTTGAACCGAAAGCGCTCGTTGTTTCGGCTTATCAGCGTGTCATGATTTCGAATTTCCGTGCGATTGGAGATCCGACATACGACTATAAAGGAACGTCAGCGATCGCATTCCAGTACAAGAGTCGGAAAATAAACGTTAACGGCGTACAGGTTTACGGTTTCGCTAAAGCCGGCTCCGATATTCACGTTACCGGAGGAGATCAACGGACAGATGACGTCTTTATTTCGAACTTTGCAATTCATGATTCGGCGCCAACCGCCATCAGTTTGGGAGGCGGCGTATATAACGTTAATTTAACGAACGGTATCGCTCACACAAGTGGTGGGACTGCCGGAATCACGTCTCCGAATAACCAGGCAAATATCATTGCGGTACGTGCCTACGGATATACGGATGCGGCCGTTATTGGAGGCGAACGCTACTCCTCCGTACCAAACAACATTAAGAGCGGATTCCGTGCGGCTTCGTCTTCTGGATCGCCTATATCAAATACAAGCGCAATTATTGCGTCTACTGGTAACGGGAAAACGAAAGGCGACGCAAACGCACTCATCGCAACTCGTACCGGATCATCGACGGAAGGATCGCGTTCTGTCGTAATGGGATCGAATAATTCCCACGTTAAAGGGTCCGGCTTAGTTTCGGCATTGGTCCTCGGTTCCGTAAACGTCATCAACGACAAGAGCTATACGACTGTTTGGGGATTCGGAAGCGAGCCGTCTACAGCGAATAAACGAGTCGAAATTAACGCCCAGGCGGGATCGGTTCGGGGGATTGGAGCCGTCGAAAGCGTATCCGATCTAAAGGACCTTGCGGAGTATTTCGAATCGAAAGACGGCAGCAAAATCGAGTCCGGATATCTTGTAACGCTTGATGGCGACAAAATCCGAAAAGCGCAAAAAGGCGAAAGGATACTCGGGGTTATCTCGGAGACGGCCGGCGTTATCATGGGTGGAGCAGCGTTCTATTGGAACGACCGGTACCTCCGAAATGATTTCGGCGGACTTATTTACGAAACAGTTACCGTAGATGGCGAGAAATACGTGGTTCCAAAGGAAAATCCGAACTATGATCCAGATCTCGAATATGTTCCACGCGAAGAACGTGATGAATGGCATATCGTAGGGCTGATCGGGCAAGTTTTCGTCCGTGTAGACGAAACGGTTCGGGTCGGGGACTATATCGTTCCAAACGACGGAACCGGCACGAAATCGGAAGACGGATCGGGTCTTTTTGTGATGCGGATGCACAAGGAATATGATGCGGATAAAGGATACGGGGTCGCCCTAGTCTTTATTCATCCGTAAATGTAGAGGAGGGGCCGGATGATATATAAAGATTCAAGCGTTCAATTCGATGTGAACTCGCAGATAAAGCGGATTATATCGGTGAACATTCAATACAGCACGCAAGACATCGGAACGGCAAAAATAACGTTCAAGCTGACGAAGGACGGCGAACCGTTGCCGATCTCAAACGCAACACACGGCAAGCTATTCATGCGGATGGCGGACGGTAGCGAGTTTTACGTTAATACGGAAGTCGGGGACGCTTTTGAGGGCGTCCTTTTTTACGTCCTGACCAACGATCAAATTAAGCACGCTGGAACCGTAACGGCAGAGCTTTACGTTAGTTATGACAACGGACAGAGTCTAAGCGTTCATAAATTTTCGTTTGAGATCGATAAGGCGCTCGTCGATGCCAATATCGCTCCACTTGCGGAATACTATATCGAAGATTTCGAAGATCTGAAGGCGGATATCAACAAAACTACGGATGAGATCAACCAAACGCTCAACGAAATAAAAGCGAAGTTTGACGAATTCGAGAATATCGAAACGAAGGCCGGCGCCCAAGCGAAGGCGGATGCAGCGGAAGCGAACGCGAAAGCTTATACGGACCTACACGCAGCTAAAACGGACAATCCGCATAAGGTCACGAAATCCCAGGTCGGCTTGGCTAACGTTGATAACGTAAAGCAGGCGGCGAAGACGGATTTCGATACGCATGTCGCGGATAATGTACGGCATATTACGGCTGACGAGCGAACGAAGTGGAACGGAAGTCAGTTATTTAAAGTAACCAATGACGTCGGAGGCGTTTATACATCAATAACGGATTCTGACGATTTTTATACGAAGATTATCCAAAGCGGGAGACGGTTCGGTACTTTTTATTCTACGGGCAAAGCAACAAACGCGGCTTCTACTAACTCTACAAGAGGCGTTTTTCATATGACGTCGACCGATAGTAATGGGCAGCCTTCGTACGGTTACGTTATTGCGATCGACTGGCAAAATAACATGTTTACGAATTATTTAGACCCGAATTTAGGATGGCAAGGGTGGCGTCGTGTTTTAACTTCGTCTGACCTATCGCCGACCTGGAACTCTGTGACGCTCATAAACGGAGCTAAACAGGATTCGGTGTATCCGTTGAAATTTTCCGTTAGCAACAACGTTCTATGGCTGCGCGGATCTTTTGGAACATTGCCGGCTATCGGAACATCTG
>NZ_JBALMR010000100.1:0-23029 GCF_036963165.1 Bacillus sp. JJ675
AAATAATGTTTTTTAGGAGATGGGGTTATGTTTACTGAAAGGGAAGCATTACGTTTAAGGCTTGAACAGCTTAATGATGCTGAGATTAATTTGCTGCGTCAACTTCGGGAAGAGCGCAATGAAATTTATTCTAAGCTGCGCGAATTAGATAATCAAAACAATCCAGACGAAGCAACCGATGCAAACATGATCCACAAAAAATCCTTATTAGAGTTGGCAAATGAAACGGCAAAGTCCTTTGAAAAAAACAAACCAGAGAAAACAAATCCGCCAATTGTGTCATCCTTAAACCCTAGCAGAAAACCAAGGCTCGGGACGAAATCTCACAAACATCGTGAGGTAGCTTTAAAGATTTTAAGGGATCACAAAGGTGAAATACGGGGATATGAGCTTCAAAAAGAAATTGAAAAGGAAACAGGGATGCCGATTCGCAATATGACTACTTTTATGCAAGGATTATTGAAGTATCATCCTGAAGTGGAAAAGACATACCGCGGTCGTTATGTTCTCAGAAAAGAAAAAGACAATACCATTAATGAAAGTCCTTCTGAATGAGGGATTTTTTGTTTAGGAATTGTTTAAAAAATGTATAATAAAAGGGAACATACATTCTGCTTTGAGGTGCTGAGAGTATGAAGCCTGTTATTTCTAAGGAACTTGAAAACGCAATACATGAAAAGATCATTATTGATCTGTGTATCCATGCAATGGATACAAAGTTGACGAAAGCTGAATCAAATAAAGAACCAGAACTTGTTGAATATTATGAGGGGAAGTTGAAGAAGCTCTTTTCAATAAGAAAAGAGTTGAATGACTATTTAAAGAAGGAAAACACGAAGATTCAAGAGTTTGTTGCATGTGATGATATGTTTGTGGAGTATCCTTATTATATAAGAACTAAAGAAGGGGGGATTAAAGAGGGGGAGGCGAGGTATTGGAAAGCTGCATTGAAATTGCATATGAAGAATAAGCTGGAAGGATTGTGAACATCATTTTTCATTCCCGCTTAAGAGTCCATTTAACATAAATTTTTCTTAAACAATTCCTGGTTGACGTTGACCCATAAACCAAAAATAGGATATGCTTATAAAATAAACATTGTAAAAAAGAGGGATTTTTGTAAGGGGGATTTATGAAAAATGGATAGTGGTAATACTGTATGGCAAAAAAACTTCGCCTTTCTTTTTTGCTCTAAATTGGTGAAGATAACCGCAGATTGCTTTGCTGTCAATACAATTCTGTGGTTCTTGATTTACGAAGGGAAGGGAGCGATGGGTACAGCTTTACTCTTGGCAGTTTCTTTTCTTCCTCAAGCCCTGTTAGGGCCAATTATAACTCCTCTAATGAAAACAAATTCATTAAAATTCTGGATGTTCTTTGCTGATTTAACAAGGGCAATGCTCATGTTTGCCATTCCAATATGTTACTTTAGCGGCTTTTCTCCTTTATGGTTTATCATACTGCTCATGCTTGTTCATTCAGCAACAGGAGCATCCTACAATCCTGCATCTGTTTCATTAATTCCGAAAATTGTGAAAGCAGATCTCATTCAAAAAGCAAATGCAATCATGCAATCGTCAGAACATGTTGTTAGGCTTGCTGCGGTTACTCTTTGCGGTGTGGTTATTGTCGCAATCGGGGCAGTGCAGGCAACATTGATTACATTCCCACTCTATATAATTTCAGCCAGTTTAATTCTTTTCATCAAATACACCATAAAAGAAAACGTTAAACAGAGAGCTGAAGAATCAAAGAAAAAGGGTACATATTTGAAAAAACTGAGAAGAGGTTTTACTCTTGTCCGAAGTCACCATATTTTGTTTCCATTAGCTATTTATTGTGTTTTCTCCAATTTAGCCTCTGCACCTTGGGAGGCACTTTCGGCAGTCTACATAGCTGAAGAACTCAATGGTGATCCGATCATTCATTCTTTAATAAAAGTTACAACTGCTGGTGGAGCATTTTTATTAGGTTACGTTTTGGCAAAGGTTAAAGTAAATCGATATGGCCTGTTGTTTGTCACGGCTGGAATTGTTGAAGGTGCAGCATTTTTCATAACGGGCATGAATTCGCTTTTACCTTTACTATTTCTTGCTGCCTTTGCATTAGGAGCCACTATTAGTGCAATTAATGTTCCAGAGCACACCATTATTCAAATGTCTGTCGATGATGAAGATCAACCACAGGTTTATTCAGTTATCAGCATGATTTCCTATGTCATGATTCCTTTGGGGGCTTTAATTGGGGGATATGCCGCAACCTTTTTTGGAGCAGGAAAAGTGATTGCTTTTGGTGGGGTGATTGAGATCCTTGCTGGAATTGGTATCCTGTTGTTCACTAGGCTTGGGAAAGCCCAACGGACTGATTTAATCAAAGAAAAAGAAGAGAGCCTAAGGGTTTAAAAATTAAGAAAAACGACAGCGTTTTACAAATTTAAGCAAAAACCTTTCAAGGACTTCCGAATTTTGCGATAATACAGATGATTATAAAAATGTTGTGTGAATAATCTAAGAAAGGATGAAGGAGATTGACAAAAACAAAAATTGCATATCAAGAAGTGGCCAATAAGATTAATCAATGGTATACGATGATTAAGAAGCGTGAAATTGAAAATGCAGTGAAAATGAAAGAAGAAATCAATAACATGTTAGAAGATATGGAAGAAAATCAAAATTTGCTTCTTTATTATAATCTCTTAGATTCCCGTCATAAGCTTTTGTTGGATATGTTCAAATCATCCGGTAAAATTCTTCATAAAATTCAGAAGAGTCCTGAAATGCAGAAAACTGATGACATGTTGCAGTATTACTTCTTATTTTTCTCTGGTCAATACATGTTTTCCAAAAAGAAATATATTGATGCAATCAATTATTATAAATTAGCTGAAGATAAGCTTGTTAAAATTGAGGATGAAATTGAAAAAGCAGAATTCTATTATCATTTAGCCATATCATATTATCATATTGATCAGTACTTTTTCTCGTTGGCGTATGCAGAAAAAGCTTTAACTGTTTTTCGTGAATATGACGATTATGCCCATCGAACAGTGAGCAGCGAAATGATACTGGGAGCAAACAAACTTGATTTATTCCGTTATGAAGCAGCCTACAAACATTACGAACATGCATTACACATCTCCAAAACAAGAGGTATATCCAACTCAGAGGGAAAGGCATATCATAATTTAGGAATCCTTTATAATAGAAGGAATATGCTTTCTGAAGCAGAAGACTGTTTTAGAAACGCTTTACAAATTGATGAATATGCTAATACTTATAATGGACTAAAAGCCGTTTATAATCTAACCCACGTTTTGTACAAATCTGGACATATTGAAGAAGCAAGGGAATGGTTTAAGAAAGGATTAAATCGTGCAGAAAAAGAAGGGGATAAGGAATATTTGGCGAAATTTACTCTTGTTAACACTTTGTACGATGAGTACAATGAAAGTGTATTAGCGGATTCCCTTGACACTTTAGAGCAGATGGGGTTATGGAATGATGTAGCAGAATTAACACTAGAGGTGGGATGCTACTTTAAAAAATCCGATGATATTATAAACACCGCTAAGTTTCTTGAAAAATGTATACACGCAAGGGATCAAATTCTAAAAATGACGGAGGAATTAAAATGAAAAAGACAATTGCCATTGCTTCTACGGTCATCTTAGCTGGTCTGGTTGCTTTCGGAGTATCAACTGGAAAGATTGCAATCCAACAAGGTGAACATGTTCAAGTTGCTGAAAAGGCTGTCTTCTGATACACGTTTTTCAAAAATGCATATAATTAAAGCAATACGAATGGGGCATCTCTTTAATTTTTTCCATAAAACAAGGGATGTCCTCTTTTGTTATGAGATGGAATTGTATTCTTTCTCTAAAAAGGTTTGTCTACTCTAATTAAACAAAAGTATTGCAAAATGGATTATCCCCTACATTCTTTCTTTAGTTTGACCAACAGTATGTAATGCATTACAATTATTCTTGAATTTCATTTTGGGAATCACCCAAAATGCAGGCAACATCAAAGACTGCAATTGACAAGAAGTATTCCATTGACTATAATAAACGTAAAACGAAATACAAAACAACATATTAATGTTATATTCTTTATTTTAGTGAATGCATGCTGAATTTTTTTATCTTCGTTAAGCAAAAGTATTGCAATTGGGTTTATCATCAGACTACAATGTCATGATGTTAACTTAAAAAAGACCTGGTTGCAGCCAGGTCTTAGAGATTAGCTATGACCATCTCTCCGTTTTTTGCACATGTCGCAGAGGTGGTCTTCAACCTTGTTGTTTTCTTTTAAAGTGAGAATTAATTTCGTATAGCCTACGAGAAATATTAGAAATTGAAACAACTCAAATTTCACTTAATCTTCCTCCTCTTCCAAAGTTAATTCAATAGTATCATATTAACTTTGGTTTTTCTAGATCAGAGGAAAGTTTTGTTTTTGAATAAACCGCAGGTGATGGTGCACCGTACGGTCAAATGAAGGCAATCCTACTGATTTTTATCAGTAGGATCTTTTTTGATCAGCTTAAGAATTATGATAATCTTCTTGAATTATTTTCGCGCTTACAATATAATGAAATTGTTTAGAATGTTGTCATATTCATTTAAAAAGACCCGACTGCGGCCAACAGTCGAGTCAGAAGTACAAAGCAGCCCTCAAGGGGCTGGCTCAAAGCGTCTTTTTTAAATAGATTTTCCCTTTAAACTTTTGCGGGTCTCAAGGGAAGTCTATTTTTTGTTTGAAAAAGAAGAGGGGAGATCCCTCACAAATCACATCTGTTTTAAAAAATCTCTGAGAACCTGCAGCAAAACAGTAGTGTCCTGTTTGTTCATATCCATGATCTGTTCAGTTGCTATTCCATCGTTAATTTCAAATTTTATGATAGGCTCCATCAACGTATTCGTTGATGTTTGAGCTGTATTATTTTCTGTATTCACAGCATCATCTGAAACCACAGGGGGAATAACAAGACGAAGCGTTATAGATTTATCCTCACCAGTGTCAATTTTGACTTCCGAAAAGTTTGAAGGGTAAGGGGAATATGTAATTGTTGTTTTCATTAAATCAACCCTTTACGAATTATTTTCTTGGTTCTTCATATTCCATTGCTTGTTCGCTGTCAGAGATACCTTTAGTTGTTGGATCAACGATAATGCCCATTGCAGTCAAAAACGCAAGGAAGGCATTAAATTTCTCCGTAAGGTCATTGCCAAATGCAGTCAAATCATATCCAAATGCAGCAGCGATTGATTGAACAAATAAAAGTGTTGCGGAGAAAATTGCTACAAGGAATGTTTTCTTTTTAAGTCTTACTTTCCAGTTGATTTTAGTCATAATATCAATCTCCTTTTCTTATTTAAGTCCAAAATGTATAAGTAACCATGCACCGACTAATGTTGCAATTACGGTTGGCAAAACCTTGTACATAAGATCTTTACCGAACTGACCTGGGTCGATTTTTCTATTGGAATCTGATTGCTCAAGAATGCCCACTCGATTATCGAGTTTTTCATATGATTTACTTAAATTTTTTAAGCTGTTATTCATCTCAGTCAATGTGACAAATTGTTCTCTCGATTGTTTTTGAGCATCTTTGTTTATTTCGATTTGTTGTTCCATAAGTGTTGTTAGTCGACTCATGTCTTCAGTTCTTGCTTCTAAATTTGTAATTTTTTCTTGATGATTTTTCATTTTTTCTTCTAAGACACTTAGTCGTGTATTTACATCTACTTCAGCCACAAATTCAACCGTCCTTTATCCTTAATAAAGAAGGTGTACGTCATCCCACGTTGTTCACCTCCAAAAGAAATAGAGGATATTCATTGATCAATTTAGATCAACAAATATCCTTAAAGATAATTAAAGATCAGTTAGATTCTTGTTCCAAACTGACCTGAAACGTAACCACGTTTGCCATTGTAAATGACTTCCCAATAGCCTTTAGGGTTATTTTTGCCTTTCACTGATCCAGAAATATCGATCTTACTGCCAAGTTTAACTGTACCGATATTCTTGGAGTTATTACGGTCAGGTTTGTCCATTACAATTGCAGCATTTGACACTCCAACAATTTTAATTTTTCCTACAGATTTAATGGAAGAAGAACCAGCGCTAGATTTTGTTGTCGTTGATTTCGAAGGGGAGGAGGCAGTTTTCACATTACCTGAAACTTCAACATATTTGTCTGAAGCAGTGATGTAATATGTTGCTCCTTTAGAGTTTTTAACCTTGTACTGATAAGCACTTCCTACTTTCACTTTTTCAACAACAGTAGGGAAACCATAGCCTTTATTCACCGTGCCAACAACATCTTTGTCTTCCCATGAAGGTTTAGAATAAAAGCGAAGTCCGTTAACTTTTGATTTCAGGGAACCACTAGCAGCAGAAGAGGAAGAAGAGCTTTTCGTACTTGAAGGTGCCGTAGAATTAGAAACTGTCTTATTCCCAAGTAGGCTATCAACTTTTTTACGGAATGCGGTAAGTTTGCTTGAGTCACTTACCCAAGGAGCAGGACAGTTCTTGTTCGTTACATCATAGTGGCGGACGATTTTTTCTGTAGATAATTTGAATCTTTTGCAAAGATCAGCCACCAATTCGGCAGCATTCTGCACAGTCTCATCATGAATTGTACCGTTTTTCTCTACACACATTTCAACACCAATTGCTGTTTGGTTAGCATTGGGTTTAAGGAAGCTCACATAGCATCGATTTTGATCGTGTGCATGATAAGCCATTTCGTTTTCAGGGATAATGTATTGTGCTTCGTTTCGGTCTACGAAATAATGAGCAGATGCATAACGTTGATCAGCGATACAAGTACCATTAAAATAATTTCGTTCATTTAGCGCACTAGCTCCTGGAGTAGCTGTATAGTGCATCACAATTCCTTTCACGCCAGACAATTTAATACCAGGACGAGTAAATTTGTTTACTTTAACGAAATTTTTCACAACTTTAACCAAATTAAATCACTCCTAATTGTTTTTGAGCATTAAAAAAGAGACTGGGGGGTTCCCAATCTCTCTCATTCTCACGTATGCTCTTGTTTTCTCTGTTTTGCTAATATGTACTTTGAATAAAATCTAAGTTTTATTTAGAAAATAATCACCTCCTTTAAGACTTTTTCAGTTTTGCAATTTCATCTTCTAACGTTTTTGTTCTCTCAAGTAACTCCAGTAATTCTTTTACGGTAATGACAGTTTTCCCATCACTTACACCAGTTGTATAGATGTCTTCCCACTTGTCTTTCTTTTTGTTGTAGAAGCTTAATGTATTCATCTGAACCTCCAATCAAGGTTTATCTTATAAAGCAAATTGCGACACCGTATCCATCTTTTTTAGAGTATGGTTTTGTAATCTCCATAACTCTCCAAGTGGAGTTCTCTGATTTTGTAGCTATTCCGTTATTTGCTTCAATGCAATCTCCAACTTCAACAGTTTCATCTATGCGAATATAAACTTGTCCAACAAGACCTACGATATTCCATTCAGGTCTTTGTTCTCTCGGGATATAATCTTTTTTTGACTTCCATTCAGGGTTTTCAACAGGCATTTTGACGTATTCACCTGTTTTTTCATCAAGAACATCTTCATAAATAAGACCGCCAAACTCATTTTTTAAATAGCGATCTTTCCAATAAACCTCAGCGCTTCCAAGTACAGTTCCTGCTGTTTCAGATATAACGCCGAGCATAAATTCAGATTTTTGAGCAGGTCTTATTTTATTTTTTTCAAGGGTAACGATGGTTCCAGAAGGTATGCTTTTGCCATCAAGGCTTTCAAAATACTCCGCGTAGTCACTGAATGTTGCTCCACCATTGATCTTCCCTGTGGCGGAGATGTCTCCATTCATAGAGTTAAGCATCCACTTTATATTTGAACGTGAAGGGGTTTCTCCATATCCGCCAACAACCATATAGCGATCATTTGCTCCGAGCTTAACCCCACCAGAAGACAGAATGGTTCTAGAGACATTTTCACCTTCAATATGGGAATCATTCGAAGACATGACTGTGCTACGGGAACCATCAACAGAGCTTCCGCCAGATGAAGAATAAACCCCTGTTCGAACTCCTTTAGCCTTTGCTCCTCCAGTTGTTCCAATAGCTGCAGATGCTTCTCCAGTAACTTCTGGCGTACCTGAAGAAGCGGCGATAAAACCCGTCGATGTTTTAACATGTCCAGAAGTAGTGGCAGCTCTTGTCCCACCTTTAAAGTTGTTTGGAACATATGAGTAATCATAGCCAGCGATTGTTGAAGCTTTGCCATACTTTTCAGCAGTGACTCCAAATATGTAAGCTTGAGAATTCGAGCAATAAACACCAACACTATCTTTCCGACCATACCCGATTAAGCTTGCATTGGTTAATTTTACATTCTCTGTTTTGCTGCCGATTCTTACACCGACTCTCGCTGATTCAAAGGAATTGATATTGCTTATATTTACGTTGTCAGATTTTTGACTTCCTCCGATCACGTAAATGTCTGCTTCAGCCGTCTTGAAGCCAGAAACGGAAATATTGTTTAAATTAATGTTTCTAGATTTAAATTGAGTTGCAATTGCAGGATTTCCTTTGTAGTCATAAGAGGGATCTCCAATTGCTGTGAAGTTGTTTATATTTACATTGCGAAATGCGGAGATTACCAAGGCTCTAGGGGACAGTCCTTCATACAAGCTGTTGAAAATAGGGTTAAGAACTCTACAATTTGTAGCACTAACATTAAAAGCACTTTTTGAAACTGGATCTGAAGAGCGGTGGAATCCAATATGTCTGAAGTCAAAGCCTCGAATATCATTCTCAGAGGAACAATTTACAAAATGAACATCTTGGGCTGCAGGTGCTAAAGCGTGCGCTTTTACTTCAAAACCTCTGCAATTTTTTCTACTATGACAGTTCATAAGCCATGCATGTTTAGAACCATCATCGATCTCAAAACCATTTGTGTTACTGCCTCCAGCACGGTGAGCCGAACCATTTCCATCATATGAATAACAATTTGAAAAGAAAATGTAGTCAGAAAAGTGAGTTGTGAACCCGTCATCCCCGAAGTTCCAAGCTGTACAATTGTCGATCCAAACGTACTTGGAACCTTTAGGCTGATAGTATTCAGCACCATCTGAGGAAGAGTTGTACTTTGGAGAGGTGACATCAAAACCATGAAGACCAGCATCTTTTGCGTGAACTTTATTAATCCAAACAAATTGACTGTTAGTGATGTTTACGCAGCTTGCATTTGGCCCCGATCCAATCTTGTTGTCTTTTTTATTTAAATTCCAATCAACAAGCAGATTTTCGATCTGGATATATGAGTTACCATTTGTATAATCTTTGTTTGTAATGACATGTGTAGTAGGAGGGGTATCAGGATGAAGTTTGATCACTGACTTCATACCATTGCCATAAAGTTTTGTGAAAGAGGGAAGTTTAACTCCTTTGACCATGTATGTGCCATCAGGAACGTAAATACTTGAAAATCCACTTCCTATAGCTTTCTCAAACGCAGCGGTATCGTCAGTTACTCCGTCTCCTTTTGCTCCAAAATCTTTAACATTAACACTTCTCATATTGAATTCATTAATGATTTTATCAACTAGGGTGTCACCAATAACCTTAAACTTTGATACATCACCAATAATCTTTTCGACGTTGCTGATCTTATCCGAAACATTGGTGATTTCTTTTTGAAATTCAATTTTGACATTGATGATATCTTGTTTAACGTCGCCGATATTGCCTAATACTTCTTTAAATTTTTCTGTAATCATTGGGGCTGTCCATCTTTCCCCGTCTGAGCTTATTGCTTCAAGTTCAATAGAGACCCACTTTTCCAAGAGTGGATCATAATATTTTAAATAATTCATTATATACCTCCTGAATTGCTATTCGATCTTGAGCCATATTTGATTGGTAAGGGGAGCAGTCTCTGATTTTTTGATTCTTGCTGCAAATGGAGAGACAGGTGCTTGGAGCCATAAGTGATTAACATTGTTAGGAGGGACTTCACTGACGATTACATTGAATCCATCATAGGCATCTGACACACCTATATCGATCCAATCAAACCCATCCCATCTCCATTCAATGTGTGTGTCCTCGGTTACAACTGTCCATCCGATTTGAGGGTTTGGATATGTAGTCATGATATCTGTGTATGTATAAACTTTAGGGAGGTATATCTTCCTTGTGTTAGCCACCACATCTTCATAATCTGAAGTAGCATACTTAGTCCATTTTGTAACTTCTCTTGATTCCTCAGTTGCTTCTTCGCATTCTTCTGTCGCTTTTCGTGTTCTTTCAGTCAATGAGTCGAGTGTTTCAACAACTTCATTTCCGTCGCGTTTTGTCCAAATACGTGAGCCTGGGAAGTAATAAGCACCTTCGCCGCTGTATTTGAATTGAAGAGATTTCCCTTCATTTGAGGCATTAAAATAGACAACTCCATTAAGGTAATCAACCCTAAAGTAGTCGTCTTGTAACTCACCGTCTTCAACTTCTTTCCACACTTTGTCGTCCCCAGTGACTTCAACTCTCATTTCTCTGTTGGGGACTTCGGTTAATTGAGCTTTTCCGTTATAAACCACCTGTGTTTCATTGTAAAGCTGGTAAGGATCATCAATCGATCCTTTTCTCTTCTTAGAAAGAATAGGATCATTATAAAGTTTTGCAGTATCTTCCAAATGATCACCTCCGTATTAATTTTGTTTGAATGCTTCCCAAATATATTTAACGTTCAGCTTATTTCCGCGTGTGTTGATGTCTGAGCCGGTAATAAAATAATTCAAATTCATTGACCCGTATGTTTTATCGCCGCCTTTAAGGTAGGAACCTGCTTCTCCATTTTGAATTGAGTAGCCACCTAAACTGTTTTGAATGATAAGTGTTGAATCAGTAGGGGAAGTAGAATAAATCTTGACCAAAGTAGGAATGAAGTTTAAACTAATTGATCTGCTTTGCTTTCCGTCACCGATGTACTCTCCTGTTGCGTATTGAGGAGAAGAGGGGAGATCAGACTTAAGAACATACGCAGATGAATCATAACCGCCGAGTTGAGTTGCACTTCCTGTAATTGAAGCATTAATTGTTCCTGTTTCATCTCGAACAGCTATTGTATTAGGAGTTGATGCAACTTCAGCAGTGTATCCATTCAAAGATTCAGCGGATGTAACGGATTGCTCAATCCACTTTTCACCGTCGTAAAGTTCCTGTTTATTCGTTTTGGGATTAATCCAAACAGTGTTTACATCCGGATTTTCTGGTCTTACCTCAGAAACTGCTTGAATTAATCCATTCACTCTCCCTTTGACCTCAGCAATAGCAGAAGGGAGGTAGGGGTTTTCAGAAGCATGTTTCGATTGAGCAATATCTGAAAGAATAATTCCTGCTCTTTCAATATCTGCATCAACCCTACGGTAGGCTCTAACACCTAATGTGTAGTATTTATTTGATGCTAATCCCGTGAATTTATAGGAACGCTTATCATATTTGACGTTGACCAATTCCTCATGGCTCATTTTAGAACCGAAAACATATTCGTCAGAGGATTCGCTGGAATAGAGATATACTTCAAATCCATCTATGTTGTACTGATCTTCATCAGATTCTGGATACTCCCATTTCAAAACAATATCAACCGATCCATTATCGTTGTATTCATGAGAGATCGCTGTCCCATCTGATTTAACCGTAGGGGCTGCGACAGGAGTAGAAATTCGATCATTCCTGATGTTGAAGTTTTCCGCAGTCTTCATCCAATCAATTTTTCTAACACCATAATCATTGTCGATGTGATTTATGGTATAAACGAGCTTAACCATTTTCTCTTTTACAGTCTCAACACGTTTTGAGTTTGAAATAGTCAAATTGATCTTATTAGATTCAAAATCAAAACTCATTTCAATTACTTTTGTTTTAACATCGATGCCTAAACGGTCGTGTTGAACTCGAATAATATCCCCAATAGAAAGCCGATTCCAGTTTTGATGTTCACTTATGATGCCAAAGAAGTTTACGATGCTCATTGTGATATTGACTGGTGGGGTATTTCGTTTCTTCATTTCCTCCAGACCAGCTTCATAAAGGTCAGTTTCATCATATAGGTTGTCATTTGACCATTCTTGCTCATTGATAAACTCAGCCAACTCTTCTTTGAGTTCATTGCTAAGATGACTTTCAAGGGTTAATTTTCCCTTTAAAAGTGTAATTTTGTTTTGAATATCGGCAATCAAATTCTCCCTGTTTTTGATTTCATTCTTTTTAGCAGCAATCTCTGCTTCTTTCGCATTTCTTTCTTTAATCAATTCAGCAGTGGGATCTTTCGCTTCAGTTGCGACTACAATCTTATCCAAAATAACTTGAAGCTCTAAATCAAGCTGCGTCTTTTGAGCTTTCAATTTGGCCAATTTCTTTTCTTCTTCAGTTTGTCGAGCAAGAAGGGAGGAGAACGTTTCTGTTTGAGAATCGATGAACTCATTAAAGTCAAGAATGGCATGACATAATTCATCACTCATCTCATAGCTATGGGATATTACGTTTCGATCCTTGTCTCGTTCAAAAGGGTAGAGGTAGTACGTAAAATCTTCAATGTATGCTTGTCCGGTTGGATTGGCCGCGTTAATTGAAAGATCATCTTTACCAGTCACATAAAGCCTGGTGCAAACTTCTTCAAGCTCCTCAGTGTCTTCAATGGTGTCTAAGTATTGGCCGTACTTAATTCTCATTCCTTTATATTTTGACGCTTCATCTTCAGTATAGAAATGAACCTTTTTTTCTATAGTGTCAAACACAGGAACAGCTTCAAACGTTTCACAAATTTTCATTAGGAAATCTAACTTGGTTGAAGATGTGATATCAAAACTCCTGAATTTTTCATTGAATAGTGGATTGATATATCCGGCTTTCCAGTTCGTATTTGCAAAACAATCATCAGTTACCTGTTTCATGTTATAGGAAGTGACTTCGTACCTTCTGACTTTCCGGTAGCTTAATTGATGAGCTAAAGACATACAGGTAAATGTAACTGATTCATTCTCTGCCCCTGATTTTTGCTTAGTTTTGATGATAAACCATTCATCCTTGAAATTATAAGCAGACAATTTCACCAGCCTTCGGAGCTTCAATCTCTTGAGATGGGGGTTCTTTACCCATTGTTTGTCTATCTCAATTTTCAAAGGCACAGTGAAGGAAAGCTCATTAATTTCGCCTAACTTTATAGTCAAATTAACGTTTGAGACATCAACCAGGTTGGCGATTTTCTTTTTATTTGCTTTGGCTAGGGAAAGTTTGGGCTTTAATAAATTGAATGATCTTGATACCTCTTGAAACAGTACCGACACCTCCTAACGATATTTGAATCTATAGTTGAAAAGAATTTTACATCTGCCTGTCACTCTAATTCGGTTCATTCCATAACCGAGTTGAAGATACTCTTCATTGAAATTGTCGTATCGTTCGTCTCCATATTTTGATGAATCTACAATCTCTTTTTCACCTGTAACTGCAATGATTTCTCCATCCTCAAGATCAATAAACTTAGAAGGGGAGGAGAAGTTACTTAGATTTTCAATTTGAACATCGCCTTTACCAATCTTTTGAATTTTAAACGATGGGACAATGGTGCATTCACCTTTATTGTTGATTTCAATTGTAATGTCTTCCTTAGAAGCATCGTACAATGGAGTGGTTATCGATCTACTGTAGGCATAAGGGGAATCGCATCGCATTGTTAACCTGACATAGCCCTCTTTGCTTGCGTTATGAACTAAATCATTTGTATCAACAGGCATAGCATAATAAACGATGTCTAAGTTTTCACTGAAAGATAAAGGCTGGTATGTATCAACATCCAGCCATCGTTTAATGTCAGCGAGTCTTTTATCATTCCAGTAATCTACAATATAAAAATTAAGGTTGAATTGTTTAGGATCGCGTTTTTTCCCTTCATAAAAGGGAGTGTCATTTCCTTTTATGGATGTCTCGTTTATTGAAGAGGTAGCTAGAAATGTTTCTTCAACTAAACCGCCTTCAGTATTGACATTTTCAATCCCCATATCTGTTGATTTTCTATCTCCGAAGAAAAAGTAACGGCTCTCTCTAATCACTGATGTTTCTCACATCCTTTCATACAAAGAAAGAGCCGACAATTTTGCCGACTCTTAGAATACTCCTCTAGCGGATAAAGCGTTATATACAGTTCCTAAGAATTTCTCCGCATCATCCTTAGAACCAGTCATTTTATCCACGTTAAAGTTAATATTGATCGTTTGATTGCTTGTCGTTTGATTAGGTGCAGTAGAAGGGGAAGGGAGCGTAGCTTTTGTTGGAATATCCCCGAAAATGTTTCTTGTCAGCTCAACAATTTTCAGGACATTGCTTGTATCAGATTTGTTCAATACAAGCTCTTGCTCATGAAGCATAGCAAGCTTTCCTGAGCTTCCCCATTTTCCGGTATATCCACCAACATCAAAAGAGGAAACCTTCTTGCCAGTTTTATTTCCGGCAATCACGACATTTAAAGCATTGGAAGCTTCTTTAAGTTTATCGATAAGGTTGTTTGAAATGCTCTTACCGATGGAATCCATGTTGCTGTTGATGAACTTAGTGAATTCATTAAGCTGTTTAGCAATATCGGTTATCTTACCATCCAAAAGTTTTTTCTCAAGTTCCTTAAAGGCTCGATCATCATTAACAAGGTCATCATACTTTTTGTTGATTGATTCTTCATCTTTTTCAAGCTGATCTTGGAGTGCTTCCTTTCGTTTCGTGTTTTCACGATCTTTCAGAAACTCTTCAAGGTCTTGTTCTTGTTCCTGAAGCTGTTTATCCAAATCCTTTAATTTTGCTTTGGCTTCATCAGAATCATCTAAAGACAGCTTATTGATTTGATCTTTTGTTTCCTGAATGGATTCCTGTTTCTCTTTAAGGGACTTCTGGAACTTGGCTTCATCGTCTTCTTTGTCAATTTCATCAATGATGTTTTGTGTTGCTTTTCGATGGGCTTCAAGTTCAATATCACGCATCTTTTCGTACATTTCTTTATAAATAGAAACGACTTCATCTGCAAGTGATTTGTAAATATCCTTAATGGACTTCTTGGTGTTATAAAGCTCAAGGTTGTAGTCCTTTTGTTTATCTTTCCAGTTTTCAATTTCCTCTGTGATTTGTTTCTGGATATCAGGGAAACCTTTAGCTGCCTTTTTCTGTTCCTCAAGCTGTTTGATGTACTTTTTGGCTTCAGCTTGTTGCTGTTGAATCAATTTTACTTGCTGACTGTAGTACTTGACTTTTTGATTGTCATCCTCAGTCATCTGAATCTTGATATCAACATCTTTAAGCTTACCCTCAGTTTTCTTGACTGATTTCTCGATGTTGTTAAGTACTTGATCAACTTTAGATTGAACAAGCTGACCTTGTAGCTCTCTGACTTGATCCTCAAGGGAGATTAAATCTAATTTGGCCTGTTTCAGTTCTTCTCTAAGCTGATCACGTTGAGCATAGTTGAGCTTTTTGTTTGTTTTAAGCTCTTTGTTAATCCAATTGAGCTTTTCCTGTTGAATTTTCCGCTGCTCATCAACAGCTTTCTTTTGCTCGTTAGTGTATTTACGGAACTCTTTGCTGTCAGTGAGGTAGCGTTTAGCTAAGGATTCGTTTTTAGCAATCTTAACTTCTAAATCTGATTTGCGTTTATCAAATTCATCGAGCTTAGATTGAACTAATTCATATTGGAGCTCTTGAATTTGATCGTTTACAGAATCTAAATCGCCTTGTAAGCCGATTAAATCAGACTTTGCTTGAGCAATAGCCTGTTGTCTTTCAGCTTCAGATTGAGATAGGTCAGACGTCAAACCTTTCATGTAGTTTTCTGGATCGATTGGTTTTCCGTTCTGTTCAATCTGTAAATGAAGGTGATTTCCTGTTGAATGCCCAGTGCTTCCGACTTTACCTATTGTTTGACCAGCAGATACAGTATCTCCTTTTTTAACTTTAAGACCTTTCTGCATGTGCATATATTTTGCAACTGTTCCATCATCTTGTTGAATGACAACCCAGTTACCTGCTGTTTTAGAATAGGCAGCGGTAATGACTTTACCAGCTCTTAATGCTTTAACAGGAGTTCCAGCTTTAGCTGCTAGGTCTAACCCTTTGTGAGGGGAGGAGCGGAGACCACTTTCTTTTTGGCCAAACTTTGAGCTTACTCTAAATCCATTCGCGCTGGTGTAGTAATTAGCAATTTTTGATGTCGCAGTAGATAAGCTCTTATTGTAGTTAGAAAGAATGATCTTAACGTAATTTTGTGTTTCTTTGAAAGGAGGGACGCCACCATATTTAATAACGTTTCCTGGCCCCGCATTATAAGCAGCCAACGCTTTTTCGATGTTGCCGCCAAACTTATTGAGCATTTGAGCGATATATTTTGTACCGCCCATGATGTTTTGATAAGGATCATATGCATTGTTTACACCAAGGCTCTTAGCAGTACTAGGCATAAGTTGCATCAAGCCCATAGCACCTACGGTGGAGCGAGCTTTTGAATTGAAGTTTGATTCCTGTTTAATAATCGCGGCAATTAGTGCTGGATCTACACCGTATTTACTTGCTGCAGCATTGATGTAAGAAGAATACTTACCTGAATATGAACCACCAGAATAATAAGAACCAGCCGATGATCCAGAAGAGGAAGAAGAAGTAACAAGTCCTGTTTGTGGAATATAACCAGATTTGATTTGCTGTTTAAGCAGTTTGATCTGATCTTGCATTAGTTTTTTCTTACGTTCTAATGCTTTGATTTCCTTATTGATTGCATCGCGATATTTCTGAGACCATTTAGGATAGTCGTTGGTTTGCTTGTTGAATTTTTCAATTTCCGCGTTTACTTTTTCAAGCGCTTCTTTATATTTATCAACGACGTATTTGGATTTCTCAGTTTCAGAAGATGCTTTTTCTTGTTCGTCTGAGTATGTTTCGAGAGAGGTTCCGACTTCATCTAGAGAAGTAGAAGTGATTTCAGAAATCTTTTCAATGTTTTCAAGGCTATCTACAAATTTCTTGTAATTTTCGTAGTTTTCCTTTGCTCCACTTATATGTTGAATGCCACCGTGATTTATGTTTTTTAGGGCTTCCTCATATGATTTTTTAAATTCAGCAAGTTGTTCCTTAGCCTCTTTTAAAGAATTAACTTTAAGCGGATCATCAGACCCATCTTTAGACATCATAGATGTGAATTCATTAGCTTGAGCTAATATTAATTGCTTGACGGCATTTATTTTGTCTTTATAAGCTTTTATGAATTCATCTCTGCTTTTTATTACAGCTTGGCGGTTAATATGAACCATGCCATTTTCTACTTTTATTGCCTTACTCAAACTTTTTTCTTTTTGAATAAGTTTCATTGCTTCAGCGGCCGATATATTTTTTCCTTCAGCCATTTTTTCAAGAAGGTCATTGTAAATAGAAACTTTATCAGCTACTTCATCATAACCCTCTTGTTGAAGCGTAGACGCTGCATAATCACTTTGTTTGGAGTCGATCAACTCTTCAATAATGTTTAAGGTTGCTTCTAAATCACCTTTAGCATCTTTGAGTTTTTGACTTAATTCTTCAACATTTTCCGTCGATCCTTCAACAGCATCACCAAATTCATCATAGGTGGCAGTTGCCGTTTTTAGATTGCTGTCCCCATCTTTAATTGTTTTTTTTGCTTCATCGTAGCTCATTGAAAAGACATCAATTTTCTCATCAGATGATTCATATGTTTTAAGAAGAGAATTGAGATCTTCTTGAGCGTTATTGAATGCATTGCTATCAGACTTGTCCAAAGCAGTTTGCATCCGATCTTGAAGTTTGGCTAAGGCACTTTCAAATGCCACGATGTCATCAGCATTTGCTTTTGAAAAATCAAGAGAATCAACAAGGTTCTTCACATAGTTAGAAAGAGTATTGCTTATGTCTACGTTATTAAATGCGGATACAACAGACATAATATCATCTTTCATTTTAAATGATGAATTTGATACCTGTTGCTCTAAAGATCTAATTTCAACCTTTTTCTCCGCAATTATTGAATCATTGTCATTTTTAGTTGGATCAGCAGAGAAAAAAGCATTTTGAACTCCGTGTTTTAACTCTTCGATTTCACTTTCAATGTCTTGGATTTGACGTTTCTTGTCCTTAATTTCATCAATTGATTGCTGTGCAGTTTCAGGAGCTTTCGTTCTTTGCTCTTCTTTTTTGGCTTCAATTAATTTTTCAACTGCTTCACGTTCTTTGTCTACACGAGAAGCGGAAACTAGATGAGCTTGTCCGTTCTGATCTATTCTCTGTACTAGGGCAGGGAGGACATCAGCTAACTGAGTTTGAACATTTAAATACTCTTGTTCTTGATCAGTTGTTAGACCGCCTTTCCGCTTTGTTTCATCTAATTTTTTATATTTCTTAATTAATTCTTCGGTGGTGTTTTTATTTTTTGTTAAAGCATCAATATTCTTTTGCTGGTTCTGTTCAAATTCTTCTTGTTTCTGTTTTGCTTCCGAGTATGCGGATACAAGTTTTTCAATAACAAATGCTACAGCCATAAAACCAGCGATAGGAAGTGCTGCACCAGCCATGAAAGCCATCGTAGTTCTGGTTACTTTTCCTAATGTAGAAATAGCAACAGAAGTTATATTAGTGGCTACTGCAAGCATTCTCTGTCCTGCGGCAGCTCCAGTTGAAGCCACATTAAGCAAACTAAAATTAGCTATAAGGGACTTTAACGCAGTTCCCATATTTGATCCAGCAAGAATCATGGTTGACCTTAGATTGCTATTGAACAGGAGCACTGCTGTAGATGCTGTCGCAAATAAGGTTGGCAAAAAACCAATAGTCTTAGTAACATTTGCTCCGACTTGAACAATATCTTTTAATGTTTCAGCAAAAGCAATTATTCCATCAGACAGAAACGCTTGTCCTGATACAGCAGCAAGTCCTGTCCATGCAGCAGACAATCTATTAAGACGACCTTCTAGGCTCTCGGAGTAGCGTTCTTGCTCGCGTAGGGCGCTATTCTGACTATGGGTAGCACTTGATGTCGCTGAAATCGCAGTGTTAAAATTTTCCATCAAACCGAGGAACCTTGTATTTTGAAACATGCCCGCTGTAGAAACTCCGATTTGCTGTTTCTGTGCCTGACTTAGATCGTCCCATTTTTGATGAAGTTCCTCAAGAATTTTAGATACAGGTCTAGCTTCTCCGCCTACATCTTTTACAGCAATACCTATGCTTTCAAGGCTTTTTATTGCAGCTCCATTCGTTTGAATTCTCGCGAAAATTGTTTTTAATGCGTTCAATTCTGTTACTTTCACCAATAGGTTACTGACCATATAAAATGGCGGTAAGGCACTTCAACCTTACTCTCTATGTTTCCATAGAGTTCAGACTGTCGCTTCACATTTCTGTGTCTCTTCACTCAGTCGTTCAGGCTACCATTACGCTTGCCCCTTGTTGTCCTCGACTTAACGTTAGGAGTTCCAAGTCAATTAGAAGAGATTTAACGTCGGCAACCATTTTACCGACAATATTTCCACTTTCTTTCGTGGCCGATTGTATGGCTGTTGTGTCAGTTTCTTCCATGTAATTCGCTACATTACATGCGTTTTTACTGCTTATAGTTACCTATAAGTTGAGACTATATCATGACCCACATGGGGCACCTCCCGTTTCGATTTAAGGGGTTTTCACCCGCGCCAATAGCTTGCGCCCTACTTCTGTTGCGGAATTTCGCCGCCAATGGAATAGTCGTTGAACGTTCCTCGAAAGAGGCTTCGCTGCTGATTGTCCCATAAGGATTTCCCAGCAATTAGAGAGGTTTATTACCTTTATATTGCTATAAAGGAGGACTAAACTTAATCCCAGTAGTTGTTCCATACTTACGCCATATACTTTTGCGGAGGCAGCAGATTTTCTCATGGATTGAGCGAGATCTAATGTGCTTGTTTGGAAGTTATTGTCAATCTCATTTAACGCATCGGCTATTTTTATGCTGTCTTTCGATTGTATTCCGAAGTTAACCATCGCTGAAGTGAGGGCTTTAACAGTATCTTCAGGTTGTAGCTCACTAATGTTTTCCATCATTTGAGCTGTTTTGGTTAAATCTAATAACTCATCACCTTTATAGCCCATCCGCCCAAATTCATTCATAATTGTGAGAACGTCTTGCGTCTTGTTAGCTAGTTCATCACTTAAATCAATTGACTTCTGAAGAAGATCATTAAATTTATAATCAGGTAAATCCATAACACGCCTTAATCCAGTCATTTGAGTGTCGAGTTCTACCACCTGACTGGTAAGATCTTGAATAAGTCTTAATGGCATGTAAAAAAGTGTCATGGATGCCATCCACACAGGTACGCGGGACATTGCGACTTGTAGTTGTTCACCGAAACTCATCGTCTGTCGTGTTGTAGCAGCAATATTGGATGACATTTCTCTGAATTGCATATTAAGACTAGCCATCTGATTTCTCAAATTGGGAGTTCTTGCAGTTAGCTGATTAACTGAATTCAAATACTGTTGAATCTGCTGATTGCTTGCATTACTTAATGAGTTACCATATCTATTTTGTAAATTTTGAGTGTTTACCTGGGCTTGTCTTCTATAAAGCTCAAGCTGTCGCTCAAGCTCTTTAGTCTTTGCAACGGCAGAAGACTTGTCATCAAGCAGCTTTAATTTAGCTCTTAGGGATTCGATCTGCTCACCTGATTGAGCTAAATTTATTCTTCGACCAAGAGAGGAGAGGGTGACTTCTGAAAGTTGTCCTTGCTCTCTAAGTTTTTGTAAACTTGCTCGAAGCTGTTCAATTGCTTTTCTTTGTTGGTCAAGATTAGTTACAGTAGTAGTGTTTTTTACATTACCATTTTGATCAAGGTTATAGGTAATATCCTTGAAATTATCACGATTTTTCTGAGTTGATCCTGTTTTTACACCTTGAGCATTTTGACGTTCAATTATCTTTTGAGCTTGGCCGAGCTTTTGAATTTCAGAGGTTAATTTTGCTGTTTCTTGAGTTTCTTGGCGAATCTTTTGATTACGATTATCAATTGTCTTAATTTCTCGTTGAAGTATTTCACCATTCTTCTTGTGTTGCTGGATTATCTTTTCAGTCGTTCCGTCAGCATTCTTAATAACTGTTTGTGTTTCTTTGACTGTCTGATTGTAATTCTTAAGATTTTTTTGATATGTTTCAACTGCAGAAGAAAATTCCTTGAGGGTTTTTAATGCGGAAGCATCAATGTTTGTTTTGAGCTGAAGGGAGTTTAACTTTGATTGTAGCGTTTTAAGCTGCTTGTTAATTTGCTCGACTGATTGAGCGGAAGTATCGGCAACGGGGGTCACTACAATTTTCAACTGTTGACTCAATTAATAATCACATCCTTTCAAAGCGGAGAGTGGGGGAGAGGTGGACACAAATAAAAAACTCTGCATTCAAGCAGAGTCAGAATAAAATACAGTCATTGTTTTATGTATAGTGTTGTATCGTCTTCATCAATCTCTTCCGTGTCTTCAATTTCAAGCCCCATATTAAAGGCTCGGAGAGTAATCTTATCACCATCAAAATTGGTTAATGTTATTTCTTTAAGTTCTTCAAATTCACCAAACTCCAATAAATCATACTCGGTAAATCGTTTAGCTTCATCTTCAGAGTTTCCAAGTGTTGTGTGGCAAGCGGCTATAGTCAATGTCAAATGATTAACGTATTTTTTCATTTTGTTCATCCCCAATTTAAGAATCATTTATTTTTATAACGATTAGCGTTCTTTCCTGTCAAATATTGAGATTGCCAAATGCTTTGACACTTTTTTGAGCAAGTGACGCTTTTCCTAGCAAGAGAAGGTCTAAGGAAATAAACATTATTGCATATTTTACAAGTTTTTTTGACTTTTTGACTCTTGGAATGTTTATTGAAAATACCAACGCATTTATTGCTACAAAAAACAAGTCCACTCTTGCTACTTGAGATTTTTGATGGAACTACGAAAAGTTCTCTATTACAAACACCACAGGTGGTTTTAATTTTATTTTTCTTTGATTCTCTGCTGCATTTCATTGAACAATATTTAGAAGCTTGCTCTCTATATTTTGAGACTTTGTATTTTTTATTGCAATATAAACACTCTTTTTGAATCGAGGTATCCTTCAGTCTATTATTTTGATTCCATGAAGAACTGCAAGACCTTGAGCAGAATACGTTTTTGACCTTTCCACTTTTTAAAAGTTTGGCTCTATACTTAGGCAAACTAACATCTTTGCCGCAGTTTTTACATTGATAACATAAATTATTTCTTTGTTTATAAAGTTTACTGCAATTTGCAGAGCAAAAATGATTGCCCTTGTTCTTATAGTGGTATAAATATTGAACAGATTCTTTACCACAGTAATCACAATTAAAGTTGACATGCTTTGAAGGTTGGTATCTATTAATTTTTTCTCTAACAGAAAGATCTGTTATAGCTGCTAAATCGTTTTTATCCCATTCCATATATGGAATAATAGGTTTTTTGGTTATTGATAGAGTTGCTTCGTTATCATAATTAAAACTATGATAATTTTCTAATATACCTTTTTTGCTAATGAACAGATCAATTAACTCATTACATAATTCCAAGTTTGTAATGATGTCGTATTCCCATAAATAAAGAACATTTTTGTTGTGATAATTCTTTAAATATGTTTTCTTCTTCTTATCCATTTTAATTCTATTCAGTTGCATATTGTATTTTATTTCATCATAAAAACGATTATCTACATGAAAGAACCCACCGTTTACCTCGATTAACAGATCGTGATCGTCAAGATAAACGTCTAAAGCATATTCGCCGAACTTTTTTTCATTGGTAAACCTTATCTTTTTTGCAGTCAACAATTCATTAATAATTACCTGCGGCTTTGAATTTGTAAAACTAATTTTTCCAGTCGAAAGATTGTTTAACATGTTTTCTCTATTAATTTTTATAAACTCTTCAGATTTAACAAGAATTTCTT
>NZ_JBALMR010000101.1:0-1844 GCF_036963165.1 Bacillus sp. JJ675
CTTGACAGGGGTCACTCCACTTGAGGGACCTCATCTTAATGAAATTCGACATCTATTCTTTTTTTCTGCTCCTTCATGTCTTTCGGCATTCGTACTTCCAGCACCCCGTTTTTATAGGACGCTTTGATTCCTTCAGTCGAAACCGGCCCCGGAAGTGTGACCGACCTGTGAAAACGTCCGACAAACCGTTCTTTCCTGTGGATGTTTTCCTCTTTTACTTCGTTTGATCTGTTTACTGAGCCGCTGATATGCAGCATATTGTTTTCGACATCAATATGAACATCTTCCTTGCTTTCGAGTCCGGGAATGTCGCAGGAAGCTACGATTTCACTTTCGGTTTCGTGCACGTCTACCCGAATTTCTCCAAAGCCGTGTTCCCCTCCGAAAGTCGCCGGAAAATCCGCAAAAACCCGATCAAATTCCCTTCTGACGCTATTCAAATGTTTAAATGGATCATAAGGTACTAATGGCATTTTCTTTCCTCCTTGATCTTATAGTAACTTTATGATGTTCTCATTCTTCATGAATTATTCATGTCATAACTGAAAGCAAAAAAGCAGTGCTCCGCCTGCGAAGCACTGCCGTTTTTTCCTCTCAAATGCCTTTATGTCATATTTCTTTCTGCGGTATGAATCGGTGCAGATGGTTTTGATGTTACGTTTCTTTCCGCTGTTTGAACCGGGGCGGATGGTTTCGATGTTACGTTTCTTTCTGCGATTTGAACCGGGGATGTATTAGATGTCACATTTCTTTCTGCCGTGCTCACATCTTCTGTCTTTGCCGGTAGCGCAAGACTTGTTAAAGACAATCCAATGACTGAAGCAGCGGCGGTTAACAACAGCTTAGACTTCATACGACCAGTCCCCTTTTTTGATTTGTTTGCGGGCGTTGAATACGATTTGATAGAAATAAACCGAATCGCTCAAGAGCCCAATTTCATTATAGTATTCAGCCGCTTCTAAAGCCAGGTCTTCTATGTCTGGATACATTTTTCTTGACTCTAGCAGCTGAAAAGTCTCCGATAGTGAATCCATGCCGTCTTCATTTATATATAAAGCTTGTAAGAAATGATATTTTGATATATATATCGCATCATTTGATTGTTGAGCGATTTTAAAGCCTTCTTTAAAAATATCATGAGCCTGTTCGTTTTGCTTTAGCTTAAAATACGCAAGGGCAAGACTGAAACATGCTTTTGTGAGAGTATCAGAAGTCTCTTCCTTATAAATCACAACAGCCTTGTGAAAGTATTCAGCTGCTTGATCTGCTTTCCCCATCTTGTAATAGCAATTCCCCAAATTGTAAAAGGTATGTCCTTCTAAAATCCGCTGGCTTTCTTCCCGGGCAAGCTTCAGGGCATTTTCAAGATGCGGCAATGCTTTTTCGCTCGACTCCAAATCGTCGTAGTTCCCGGCAATCACAAATTCACACTGAATTCTCCGCACCTTGTAAGTCTCATGCGCCGATACGTTTCAATGGCCTGGAGCGCATAGTTCATTGACACATGGCTTTGCTTCATATGATAAAAGATTTCAGCCATTTTAAAATGAAATTCCGCTCTCTCGATTTCGTCTTCCACATGACGGAGCTTCTTTTCTGCACGCCTGTAAAAAGAGCTCGCTTTAATATAGTCATGATTATTATATTCGTACATCCCTCTGAAAAAGTTAAAATAATATTCAAGCAAGCCATTCAGCTTGCCTTGTTTATCTTCGATATCTTTTAATATTTCAGAAAAATCAGGCGGAACTTTTTCTTCTTCCAGAGGTCTAATATAGTCAAGCATGATTCTATGTCTGAATTCCATTAAGGCGTAATACAATAATAAATCCTGATCTTCTTCC
>NZ_JBALMR010000101.1:1894-2260 GCF_036963165.1 Bacillus sp. JJ675
ATCCTGATCTTCTTCCATACGGAATATGTCGCGCTCAATTTCTGCCTTGAGCATTTCCGCGTCCGTTACATTGAATTTGCGTATCGCATTATACCAATCATTGATTTTAACCCCTACTGACGCCGATGGAATTTTTACAGCCAATCCTTCCGCCCCTTTCCTTTAGCAAGTTGACGTTCTTTATGCAGCGCATCGATGAATATATTTTACATAAAGGGACATTTTTTTACAATTGTTTTTTGATAAGAATTGTTTTTATTTGCGTGGCTGATCAAAATCGATTCGGAGAGGGTGGCAGCCTAATTTGTCAAAGCAACTTGAGAATCCGCCGTTCATCAGCAAAAAAAAAACAGCCCGCAACCTGCG
>NZ_JBALMR010000101.1:2274-7527 GCF_036963165.1 Bacillus sp. JJ675
GACTGTTTCTTACCTTATGCATCAAATACTTCGACTTTTTCCATTCCTTGCCCCTGCTCCATTGAAGTGACCGCTTCAAAGCCGGAGGTGACTTTTCCGAAAACGGTGTGAACGCCGTTTAAGTGAGGCTGCGGTTCGTGCACGATAAAGAATTGGCTGCCGCCCGTATCTTTTCCGGCATGTGCCATAGAGAGAGAACCGGCTTCGTGTTTATGGGGATTCCCTTCTGTTTCGCATTTGATCGTATAGCCCGGTCCGCCTGTTCCGTTACCGTACGGGCAGCCGCCTTGGCTGACGAAGCCCGGGATGACCCGGTGGAATTTCAGGCCGTCATAGAAGCCCTCGTTCGCAAGTTTTTCAAAGTTGGCGACAGTGCCTGGCGCTGCCTCCGGATATAATTCAAACTCGATTTTTTTGCCGTTTGTTAATTGTATGTATCCTTTTTTAGCCATCATGATTCTCTCCTTTCGTTTTCACAAGGCTCATTATAGCATAGAAGGGAATCACTGAGCCAACTTCAAAAGGAACATAAAGTGCTTATATGATTTTGCGAGCAAAACCAGGACTCTCAATCTATTAAAAAGGCAAATTTTAATTGAAACCTCCCGCTCTTTTCATCCGTCTATATTGACGGAACGAATCGCGAATATAGGTATCGTTCCGGCAGGCTTCTCCCCAAAACGAACAGCAATCTTCTGCCTGAAGCCTGCATTTTTAAGGAGGGCATACAGCTTGAAAAAATCAATACTTGGAATTTGCACAGCATTGTTTCTGCTTATTATGCCGCAGATCAGTTATGCTGACTCCGCAGTTGGAGACGTGATCATTACACTCGGTAAAGACTTGTCAGCTCAAGACAGACAAAAAGTGCTGAACGAAATGAATGCGCCTGAAAATGCGACAATTATTGAGGTGACGAATGCTGAGGAGCATAAATATTTAGGAGATTATATACCAAAAGCAGATATCGGAACGAGAGCGATTTCTTCTTCATCGATTACAGTCGCAAAAGAAGGCAGCGGTTTGGAAGTCAAAACAAACAATATCAGCAAGATTACGGATGAAATGTATTTAAACGCGCTGATGACGGCCGGAGTCAAGGATGCAAAAGTCTACGTGACCGCTCCGTTTAAAGTATCCGGAACGGCTGCGCTGACCGGGTTAATGAAAGCTTATGAGACATCATCTGATCAAAAAATTCCGGACGACGTCAAAAAGGTCGCCAATGAAGAGCTTGTCACCACGTCCAAGCTCGGCCAAAAAATCGGCGATGAAAACGCATCAGCGTTAATGGCAAAAGTCAAAGAAGATATCGCGAAAAACGGCGTCCCGCAATCCCAGGACGAATTGGAGAAAAAGATTGATCAGGCCGCTTCCGAATTAAACGTAACACTGACGAACGACCAAAAGCAGTCGCTTATCTCTTTATTCGACAACATGAAAAACATCAAAATTGACTGGAATCAGGTTGGAGACCAGCTCGACAAAGCGAAAGACAAAATTGCAAACTTCATCAACTCTGATGAAGGCAAAAACTTCATTCAAAAAGTGATCGATTTCTTTGTCTCCCTCTGGAACGCGATCGTTTCCATATTTACCGGAGGCGGAACAACAGAATCAAACGGGTAATGAACACGGAAAACACCTCCTTTCATAAGGGGGTGTTTTCTTCATTGGCGGGCGTCAGGCGTGAAGGGGTTCGTAATTGTCCTCGATAAAACGCGACAGAACCTCTGTAAACCGGTAAAAATCCTCATTTTGCGTCAAGGCTCTGTCCTTTAACGTAAACGTATCAAACAGAGACTTTCGAAAACCTGTGCTCATTTCGAGCTGAATGCTTAAACCTGTTATCGATTTGTTGGCAATATTATCTGGGCTCGTTCCCGCATATTTGTCGCCTGGCTCAAGCATTTCGGCGGCAAAGCCTGCTTGATGCAATTTATCAACCAATTTGCTCATTTTATTGCGGTCTGTGCCGCCCACTTTGATATTGCGGTCTTCAGCATAGTATCCGTGAAGCGACAAAATATACTGATGCCCGGCGGCCATCTCAAGCGCCGCCGGTTCATCAAAATGGGTACTCGTAATATGCAGGCTTGAATTCCCCGATAATTTCAATCCTTCAAACAAATACATGGAATACTTGCGCGAGAGTTCATTTGCAATTTCGCTTGTTCCAGGCTCGATTCCGCCGCCGTGAATGGCCATGATCAGCATTGTGCTGCCTGCTTGCTTTGTCGCGATTCGGTATACTGAAGGATCTTCATTTTGTTTTAATTCCTCGAAATTTGCATATTTATCGTCGGAGAACACAGTCGGCCCTCCGTCATGAGCCAGTGCAAAAGACGGGATCAAAATCACAGAAGAAATTAAGAAAATATTCACAAAACTGTTTATTGCTGTAAAGAGGTTTGCTGTGTTACAATCAACACATTGCTTCAGGCATTGGAGCATGCGGCGGGATAGGGATACTTTGGTCGGTTCCATCTACCCCGCCTCTACTTCGGAATGCACAGCATTTTGCTTCTTTTGAATCATAAGCTGAACCATCTCCTTTGTTAAATTTTTGTTAAATTCCCAATATTATATACAATTATCCTGTATGCTGTTCTATACAGAACCTGTTCTTTTTTCATAAAAAAACACTTCCTAAGTCAGGAAGTGCTGTTTTCTTTCGGCATACGGATTTGAAAAACCGTTCTCTTTCCCGGTTTGCTCTTCACTTCTATCGATCCTTGATGAGCGTCAACGATCGATTTTGTGATTGCAAGCCCGAGGCCTGCTCCTCCGTATTTTCGCGAACGCGATGCTTCAGCTCTGTAGAACCTTTCAAACAAGTGCGGGAGATGTTTTTCCTCAATTCCCGTTCCGTTATCCTCAACCGCAAGCACCAGGTTTTGATCTTCGCTCTTTAGCGTCAGTTTGATGAAGCCCTTCTCCGGATCCGTATGCTGGACGGCGTTTTGGCAAAGATTAAGGATGACCTGTTTCATTTTATCTTTGTCAAATACAGCTTCACCTTCGGTTTCTATGGAAAATTCCAGTTTTCTGTCTTTTACAAGCAGCCTGAGCTGGGATTCCATGCTGGAAATGACCGAGGCAAGGGATCCTTTCTCCATATGGAAACCCGGAAGCCGGTCGAGTTTGGCGAGGAAGAGCAAATCCTGAACGAGATGATTGGCCCGTTTGGATTCTTCAAACATGCTTTTTAACGCGCGTTCAACTTGCTCAGGCTTTGACACCGCACCGCGAAGCATAATTTCCAGGAATCCATGTATCGACGTAAGGGGCGTACGCAGTTCGTGTGAAGCATCTGAAACAAAGCGGCGCATCTGTTCTTTCGCCTCTTTTTCGACTCTGAACGACGTTTCGATTCTTTCCAGCATGCCATTGAAAGAATTGGCCAGGTCATGAATTTCGTGCTGGTTTTTGTAAAGTGGCAATCGTCTGTTTAAATTGCCGGCATTGATTTCTCCCATCAGGTCGACAATGGTTGATAAAGGCTTAAGCGTATGCTTAATGATCGGATAAAAAGTGAACACTCCCAATAGAAGAGCGGAAATTGAAATAATCGTAAAAAACACCATTTGCTGAAAAATCCCCTCTTTCATCGGAGCCGTTTCTGTGCTCATTTGCACGATGCCTTCGAGCTTTCCTTTTAATATGATCGGCTGAAGCACGACAAGCTCTTCATTTCCGTTACGATTTTCTGCGATTGTAAAATGCGGATTATAGTTTCTATTGATAACCTCTTGATACTCCCGTGTTAAGACAGGGGGCGAGCCTGAGTGCATGTCTTCCGATAGAACGGTCAGTTCTCCGTCCTGTTTGATAAAAGCGATGGTTACACCGGGATAAAACATGCTGAAATCCTTTGGACTTTGGGCGCTCTTAACCCAGAAATCAGCGCTGACAGAGCTGATGAGCCCCTGAATGCTCATCGATTTGTTATCATACGCTGACTTTTTCACAAAAACGTATTGAATCGTCCCGATTAAAATGAGCAGCAGGCTGAGCATGCATAAGGAACGGAACAGCAGCTGAAAACGCAGCGTCTGAAACCGAAAAATCTTCCGCTTTTTCATCAGATGTCCAACCTGTAGCCCGCTCCGCGAATCGTGCGAATTAAAGCGTGTTCTTTATCTTTCAGCTTTTCTCTTAATGAACGGACATAGACTTCAACAATGTTTTCCTCGCCGTAAAAATCGTAGCCCCATACTTTGTCCAATATTCTCGCCTTGCTCAAGACAATCCCATGGTTAAAAATGAGAAATTTCAGCAGTTCGTATTCGGTTGCAGAAAGCTTCAGCACTTCCTCGTGGAAGCGGATTTCCTTGCGGCTGTCGTCAATTCGAAAGGGGCCGATCGCCACCTCTTCCAATAAATGAGGAAAATGATTGCGGATTCTTGCACGGATCCGGGCAAGCAGCTCCTCAAAGCTGAATGGCTTCACCATATAATCATCCGCCCCTTCGGTCAGCGCTTTTACCCGGTTGTCAACCTCCTCTTTTGCCGTCAACATAATAACGGCGGTATTCCCCATTTTTTTTAACATTCTGGATACTTCAAATCCATCCATTCCCGGCATCATGACATCAAGTACTGCCACATGAGGCTGAAACGATTTCGCCAAGTTGATCCCTGTCATGCCGTCTTTTGCCGACATCACTTCGAATCCTTCGTTTTCAAGCCCCAATGTCAAAAATTCAATGATCGCCTGTTCATCATCGACAAGCAAAATCTTGATGCCTTCAAGTTTATTCATTCGTTTTCTCTCCTTCATGGGCATAAATCTATGCTTCATTTTTTGTCTATCTACATCCTATTATTCGCTCCTATCTTGAAATGAGCTGAATATCTTCTGAAAAATAACTGAATTCAGCAATTTTTCAGCTAATCCTCATGCGGCTTTAGCTTGAGCCTGTACAATCGGTTTTGTTGGCAGGCCAACAGTACATCTAAAGGAGGAATCACCATGAATCATGTAACAAAAGTTTTATCAGGAGCTGCTTTAGGGACAATCATTTCACTTAGTTCATTAACGTCAGCTCATGCCGCCGTTGTTCAGCAAAGCGATACACATTCAAAAATCGAAGTGAAAGCGGAGCAGGTGTCCGTCTCAAAAGCAACGGCGCAAAAAACGGCTTTGAAAAAGTGCAAAGGAACGGTCACTTCCACTAAACTGCAGAAAGAAGGAACAGTGTACGTCTACACGATCACCATTCTCGGGGATGACGGCAATGCGCATACTGT
>NZ_JBALMR010000101.1:7659-7863 GCF_036963165.1 Bacillus sp. JJ675
GACGGCAATGTGCATACTGTAAAAATAAACAGTGAGAGCGGCAAAGTCGTCAAACAAGAAACACAGAAAAAACAAGTCTCCATTACGAAAGAGAAGGCTCATTCTGTCGCATTAAAGAAATGCAAAGGAATCGTTACATCTTCTAAGCTGAAAAAAGAAAACGGAGTTTATGTTTATATCGTCAACATCCTCGGACAAGACGGC
>NZ_JBALMR010000102.1:0-2415 GCF_036963165.1 Bacillus sp. JJ675
CTTTAGGGGAGCATATCACATGCCGGCAGGCTTTTGTTCATTATACTTCTTCGCAGTACTCCTCAAACAATCCCTGAAGCTTCGTGATGACGGCCATCGGTTCATAGCCCTCAATCTCATGGCGCTCGACCATTTTTACAATCTTGCCGTCCTTCAGCAATGCAAATGACGGGGAAGACGGCGGATATCCTTCAAAATATTCGCGCGCCCTTGCCGTGGCCTCTTTGTCCTGGCCCGCAAACACCGTCACGAGATGATCCGGCCGCTTATCATAGTGGACGGCGTGATAGGCGGCAGGCCTTGCAATTCCTCCGGCACAGCCGCAGACGGAGTTCACCATCACGAGCGTAGTCCCTTTTTTCGCCAATGCTTCGTCTACTTCTTCAGCCGTTTTTAATTCCTTGTATCCGGCCGCTGTGATCTCCTGCCTGGCCTGGCGCACAACATCGTTCATAAACAAATTAAAATCCATGTTCACTTTGAGTCCTCTCCTTTTTCATCGTCTTTTTTAATGATACTTTGAAACCGTTCATACCGCAAATCACGCGTCTTAAAGGTTTAGTGCGGGGAACAATCGGGGAAACCTATAAAAAGAGACGAAAGAGACAGGTGAGCCATATGAACAAAAGGAAAGCCATGCTGATTTACAACGGCAATGCCGGACAAAAAAACATCAAAAAAACGCTCGGCACAGCCGTTCCGATCCTTTCCGAATACATAGATGAGCTGATCATCAACCCGACGAGGCAAAAGGGAGATGCTTTCCGCCTATGCCGGCATATCGGAGAAGGCGTTGACGAATTATATATTTTAGGCGGGGACGGCACAGTCCACGAATGCATAAATGGCATCAGCCCGCTTTAGTCGAAACCCGCGATCGGGATATTGCCCGGCGGGACCTGCAACGATTTTTCAAGAACGCTTGAAATTCCGCAAAACATCGAAAAAGCGGCCGAAGCGCTGGTACACGGGGATAAAGCCGCCGTAGATGTGCTGAAAGCAAATAATCATTATTGTTTAAATTTTTGGGGCGTGGGCTTTATTACAGAGGCTTCAAGCCACATCAATCAAACCGAAAAGGCGCTCCTCGGAAGAATCAGCTATTTTACGAGCGCATTGCGGACGATCCCGAAGCTCAAGCCTTTCCCATGCAAACTGACCATCGACGGAGAGGAACTGACAGATGAAGCCGTGATGGTGTTGGTGCTGAACGGGCAGTTTATCGGAACGAACCGTCTGCCCCTCCCCAAAGCCACAGCTACTGACGGAAAGGCGGATGTACTCGTTTGCCGGAATACCAGCCTCTCGGCATTAAAGGAACTTCTCTCCATGGATCAGCCTGAATGGGAAACGTTCGAAGGAGATCTGTCTTATTTTCAGGGAAAAACGATCAAAGTGGAAACCGCTGAAGAAATGGACGCCGATACAGACGGTGAAATTTATTCCAAGGCGCCGGCGGACATTAACGTGCTGAACGGCCATCTCCGCATGCTCGTTCCGGGCGTCAACAGAAAAAGCTGACCGGAAAGGGTCAGCTTTTTTATATTCAATAAACGGATGTATGTTCATCGATGTGTTCAAGGATGTCTTTCACACGGGCAAGAAATCTTCCGCAAATAAGACCGTCAAGCACTCTATGGTCAAGCGATAAGCATAAATTGACCATATCCCTGACGGCGATCATACCGTGGTCCATCACAACGGGACGCTTGACGATCGATTCCACCTGCAAAATCGCCGCCTGCGGATGATTGATGATGCCCATCGACTGGACAGAGCTGAAAGAACCCGTATTGTTAACGGTAAACGTTCCGCCGGTCATATCATCGCTTGTCAGCTTGCCGCTCCGCACCTTATGGGCCAAGTCCGCGATTTCTCTTGCAATGCCTTTAATCGTTTTTTCATCGGCATGCTTAATAACCGGCACATACAATGCATCTTCCGTCGCCACGGCAATCGAAATGTTGATGTCCTTTTTCTGAATGATTTTATCGCCGGCCCACATGCTGTTCATTTGCGGGAATTCTTTCAGCGCTTGGGCAACCGCTTTGACGAAGAAAGCAAAAAAGGTTAAATTGAAGCCTTCTTTCTTTTTAAATTCGTCTTTGATGTGATTGCGGTAGCTGACAAGGTTTGTGACATCGACTTCCATCATCGTCCAGGCATGAGGGATTTCATGCTTGCTTCTGACCATATTGGAAGCAATCGCATTGCGGATGCCTGTGACAGGTATTTCAATGTCGCCTGCTGCCGTTTCCGGAGCCTTTGTTTCAGCAGCTTTCGGCGCGCGGGCCGCAGCCGTTTTCTGCGGTTCTGCCGGCTGTTTTTCCGCTGCCGCGCCTTGAACCGGAATGCCGCCTGATGCAATGATGCGCTGGAGGTCTTTGCGGGTGATCCGCCCGCCGGCTCCTGTTC
>NZ_JBALMR010000103.1:0-26576 GCF_036963165.1 Bacillus sp. JJ675
TGACAGGGTGCAGATCAAACGAGCTGACAGGCTTTTTTTATGGTTTTACAGCTTCTCTGAAGCTTTTAATGAAGCGTGCACAAAGTCTCTGAACAATGCTTGAGGTCTTGTCGGTCTTGAAGTGAACTCAGGATGGAACTGTGACGCGACAAACCACGGGTGGTCTTTCAGCTCAATGATTTCGACGAGGCGGCCGTCAGGGCTTGTCCCTGAGAAGACAAATCCTGCTTCTTCCATCTGCTGTCTGAACTCATTGTTGAATTCGTAGCGGTGGCGATGGCGCTCGTAAACGACTTCATTCTGATAGGCTTCATACGCTTTAGAGCCTTCTTGAAGCTTGCACGGATACAATCCGAGGCGAAGCGTTCCGCCGAGATCTTCAATATCCTTTTGCTCTGGAAGAAGGTCAATGATCGGATACGGTGTTGAAGGATCGATTTCAGCCGAATGCGCGCCTTCGAGACCGAGAACGTTTCTCGCATACTCGATTGACGCCACCTGCATGCCGAGGCAAATGCCCAGGAACGGGATCTTTTGCTCGCGGGCATATTTGACGGCGGCGATTTTCCCTTCAACTCCGCGGTCCCCGAATCCGCCCGGAACGAGAATGCCGTCTACATCGTTCACCAAATCGGCGATGTTTTCATCAGTGACCTCTTCAGCGTTGATCCATTTGACCTTAATGTCGGCATCAAACGCATATCCCGCATGGCGGAGAGATTCGACCACAGAGATGTAGGCATCCGGAAGCTCGACGTATTTACCGACCAAACCGATCGTCGCTGTTTTGGAAAGATTCTTCACTTTATTGACAAGCATTTTCCATTCTTCCATGTCTGCTTCCTTGCATTCCAGCTTCAAGTGGGTGCAGACAAGATCGTCAAGCCCTTGCTTCTGAAGGTCGAGCGGAATGGAATAGAGCGTTTCCGCATCCCCCGCTTCAATCACGGCTTTCGGATCGATGTCGCAGAACAGCGCGATTTTGTCTTTCATGTCCTGGGAAATCGGCATTTCCGTTCTGACAACGATCACGTTTGGCTGAATGCCGAGGCTGCGCAGTTCTTTTACGCTGTGCTGCGTCGGTTTTGTTTTCATTTCTCCGGCTGCTTTCAGGTAAGGCACAAGCGTACAATGGATGTACATCACGTTGTCGCGTCCGATGTCGCTCTTGATCTGCCTGATCGCTTCAAGGAACGGCAATGATTCGATATCCCCGACGGTTCCTCCGATTTCCGTGATGACAACATCGGCGTTTGATTCTTTTCCGGCGCGGAACACGCGGTCTTTAATTTCGTTCGTGATATGCGGGATGACCTGTACGGTGCCTCCCAAATAATCGCCTCTTCGCTCTTTTTTCAGCACCGTCGAATAAATTTTTCCGGTTGTAACGTTGCTGTATTTATTCAAGTTAATGTCGATGAAGCGTTCATAGTGGCCCAGGTCCAAATCGGTTTCCGCACCGTCGTCGGTCACGAATACTTCCCCGTGCTGATACGGACTCATCGTTCCCGGATCTACGTTGATATACGGATCAAACTTTTGGATCGTTACATTCAGGCCTCTGTTTTTCAGCAGGCGGCCCAGTGAAGATGCCGTGATTCCTTTTCCAAGCGAAGAAACGACTCCTCCAGTTACGAAAATGTATTTTGTCATATCTGTACCCCTCTCTTCAATCTAACACTTATTCATTAAAATGCTCCGTTTATGAAAAATCATTTAGATCTTTTCTAAATGATTCAAATGATTAGGAGGCGGAAAAACAAGAAAGCTCCCTTTCAATTTCTTGAAAGGGAGCTGATAGTCCGTATCACTCGAATCTCTTCTTTTTGAAGAGCCCAAAATACATACTACATAGTTCGTCTCGGAAAGTCAAGATTGATTTCAAAATGAATTCCGTACGGACAAATATTAATCTTCTTCTTCTTCGTCCAGGAAGTCCTCGTCTTCATCATCGAGGATCTCATCTTCAAGGTCATCCAGCTCATCATCGTCGGCTTCATCGAGATCGAATTCATCGTCGGCAAGATCGAGGTCGGCTTCTGCATCGTCAAGAAGGATATCGTCCTCATCAACCTCTTCGAATTCATCGAGATCAAGGTCCTCTTCGACGGCTTTTTTCGCTTTTTTCTTTTTGGCTTTTACGGTCGGCTGTGTTTCTTCATCAAGCTGATCGTACGGGTACCAGCTGCGCAGGCCCCACGTTTGGTCAGACAGCGCCAAAAAGCGGCCGTCGATATTTAAATCCGTGTAAAACTGGGCAATGCGGTCTTCCAATTCTTCTTTTCCCACTCCAAGCAAAGAAGAAACTTTATCTGTAAGTTCCTGGAATGTAATCGGTTTTTTTTGGTCTGAGAAAATTTCGTATGCGATTTCAACTAAAGACATTTCCTTTAGCTGTTCCTCTGAGTACTGTTTCAAACTCATCACCAGACACTCCCTTTCTATCTTCATGTATGTATCTACTATCTTTGTCATAGAAAATAAGCATGTGATTCATGTCTTTACGACAAACCATACCTCTCATTATAAACAAAAGAAAACACTTTATGCTACCTTTATTCCCGTTAATTCAATAATTTTTACCACAAGGCACAGGCAAAAGACAGAAAGGAGGCGTGAGGCTGGGGAAGCGCATGAAAAGAAGGCTGTTTTAGGCGGTAATGCCAAAGAAGCCGGCGGTAGGGTTGAAGCCTGTCCGCCGGCGCTTTCCTGCCGCCAGGCGCTAAGGCGGCATTTTCTTCATTTCATCAGCATTTTCGAGATAACGACCCGCTGAATCTCTTGTGTTCCTTCATAAATCTGCGTGATTTTTGCATCGCGCATATAACGCTCAACAGGGTATTCCTTCGTATAGCCGTATCCGCCGAAGATCTGGACGGCCTCTGTCGTCACCTTCATAGCCGCATCGCCTGCGTAAAGCTTTGACATGGCAGACGCTTTTCCGTAAGGCAGGCCTTCTGATTCGAGCCATGCCGCCTGGTATGTCAAGAGCCTCGCAGCTTCAATTTCGGTCGCCATATCCGCCAGTTTGAAGCTCACGCCCTGGTGTTCGGCAATCGGTTTGCCGAATTGCTTTCTTTCTTTTGCGTATGCCTTTGCAGCCTCAAACGCTCCTTGCGCAATGCCGACGGCCTGGGCCGCGATCCCGTTTCTGCCGCCGTCAAGCGTCATCATCGCGATTTTAAAGCCTTCCCCCTCTTCGCCGAGCCTGTTTTTCAAAGGGACACGGCAATCCTCGAGGATGATTTCAGTCGTTGGAGACGAACGGATGCCGAGCTTTTTTTCTTTCTTCCCGACGGAAAAGCCCGGAAACTCCTTCTCAACGATAAAGGCGGTTGTTCCTTTCTGCCTTTTTTCGGGATCAAGAGCTGCGAACAAAATGTATACATCTGCTGCACCACCGTTTGTAATAAAGACCTTCGTTCCGTTTAAAATGTATTCATCACCGCTTTTCACGGCGGTCGTTTTCATTCCGCCCGCATCAGACCCTGATCCAGGCTCCGTCAATCCGTAAGCCCCGAGTTTTTCCCCCCGTGCCATCGGTTTTAAATATTCCTGTTTTTGCTGCTCGGTTCCGAAGGCATAAATGGGCCAGCACGAAAGCGACGTATGAGCTGACAGGGTGACGCCGGTTGAGGCGCATACCTTTGACAGCTCCTCGACTGCAATCACGTACGCCAAATAATCGCTGCCGATCCCTCCGTATTCTTCAGGCCAAGGAATGCCTGTCAATCCCAGATCCGCCATCTTTATGAACAGCTCTTTATCAAAACGTTCTTCTTCGTCACGCTCCTTTGCTGTCGGCTCGACCTCATGCTTTGCAAAATCGCGGACCATTTTCCGAATCATTTGATGCTCTTCAGACAGCTGAAAGTTCATCTTTTGCTCCCCCTCTGACACCTCATAATTGCTTGCTGATGACAATTCTCTGTATTTCGCTCGTTCCCTCATAGATTTGGCACACTTTCGCATCCCTGAAATACCGCTCAGCATTGAAGCCTTTCGTATAACCGAAGTCCCCGAGCAGCTGAACCGCCTCGGTCGTCACAAACATTGCCGTTTCAGAAGCAAACAGCTTGGCCATTGATGCCGCTTTTCTCGTTTCCATGCCCTGTTCCTTCAATGAAGCAGCCTTGTAGACGAGCAGTTTGGCCGCCTCTGTCCTTGTCGCCATGTCTGCCAGCTTGAAGGCGAGCCCCTGCCGGAAGCTGTGAAGCTCTCCGTCCGGGTAGTGCGCTTTTAAAAATGCGGAAGCCTCGGAAAGCGCGCCTTCGGCAATTCCTAAAGCCTGGGCGGCAATCCCGATCCTGCCCCCATCAAGGTTTGACAAAGCCATTTTAAAGCCCTGGCCTTCCTCTCCGAGAAGCTGCTCGGATGGAATAACGGCGTTTTCAAAATTCAGGGTCACCGTTTGCGATCCGTGCAGACCCATTTTTTCCTCATTTTTTCCGATATGGAAGCCCGGCGTTCCTTTTTCAACGATGAAAGCCGATATGCCTTTCGTTCCGGCTTCAGGGTTTGTTGAGGCAAACACGAGATAGACGTCCGCTTCCCCTCCATTTGTGATAAAGACCTTCGTTCCGTTCAACACGTAGCGATCCTTTCGTTTTTCCGCTTTTGTTTTGAGGCTTCCCGCATCAGAGCCGGCGTTCGGTTCGGTTAAACAAAAGGCGCCCAAGTACCGTCCTGACGCCAGCTTTTTGACGTAGCGCTCTTTTTGCCGTTCATTTCCGTACAACAGAACGGGAATCGTCACGATCGATGTGTGAACAGATAAAATCGCGCCCAACACCGCACTCGTCTTTGACAGCTCGTGAATCAACATAATGTACGAAAGGAAATCCTTTTCGGCCCCGCCGTACCTCGCCGGAATCGGCAGCCCCATCCAGCCGAGACCCGCCATTTTCTTTATGATGCCGGTTGGAAATTCCCCTTTTTCCATCTCCGGGACAAAGGGAGCTACCTCCCGTACTGCAAACTCCCTGACCTGCTTTTGCATAACGAGCTGTTCAGCTGTCAAATGAAGGTTCAATGGTGTCCCCTCCTGTTTATTTGGAGTCGTACGTATAAAACCCTTTGCCCGTTTTCTTTCCGAGCCGCCCTGCGCTGACATACTGTCTCAGAAGCGGGCACGGTCTGTATTTGTCATCGCCGAATCCTTTGTGCAGCGTTTCCATAATATACAGGCATGTATCAAGTCCGATCAGGTCTGCAAGAGCGAGCGGCCCCATCGGATGGTTCATTCCGAGCTTCATGATTCTGTCGATGCTCTCCTTTTCGGCAACCCCTTCATAAAGCGCAAAAACCGCTTCATTAATCATCGGCATTAAAATGCGGTTGGAGATAAACCCGGGAAAATCGTGCACTTCAACGGGGACTTTATTGAGCTTTTCTGCTGTAGAAACGACGGTATCAAAGGTTTGATCGCTCGTTTCAAGCCCCCTGATAACCTCGACGAGCTGCATGACAGGCACCGGGTTCATAAAATGCATGCCAATCACGTTTTGCGGCTTTTTCGTGGCAGAGGCAAGCTCTGTAATCGGTAAGGAAGATGTATTGGATGCCAATACTGCCGTATCTTTCGTCTTTTCATCCAAACGTTTGAAAATGTCCTTTTTAACATCCATACGTTCGACGGCAGCTTCAATGATGAGAAAAGCTTCTCCCGCATCATTAAGCGAGTCTGACGGAGAGAGGCGCAGGTATATATCTTTCACGTCATGGTGAGGCATCTTTCCCTTTTCCGCCTGCTTGACGAGCCGGTCGGAAATGCGTTTCATTCCTTTTTGAATCTGGTCTTCTGATACATCGTACATATAAACGCTGTAGCCGGCTTGGGCGCACACCTGCGCGATTCCTGACCCCATTTGGCCCGCGCCGATGACCATAATCGTATCATCCCTCATGAAAAATCCCCCTTTTAAACTTGGATCATGACGGCATCTCCCTGTCCGCCGCCGCTGCAAATCGCGGCAATTCCCGTACCGCCGCCGCGCCGTTTTAATTCGTACATAAGCGTCAAAAGGATCCTTGCCCCGCTGGCGCCGATCGGATGGCCAAGCGCAATCGCGCCGCCGTTGACATTAACCTTTTCCATATCGAGCCCTGCGATTTGTCCGCTTGCCAGAGCGACCGCCGCAAAAGCCTCATTGATTTCAAACAGGCTGATATCCGAAAGCTCCGCCCCCGTTTTTTTCAGCAGCTCATTGATGACAAGCCCGGGTGTTTTCGGAAAGTCTTTTGCTTCAACTGCGATGGAAGCATGCGCCGTCATGACGGCATAAGGCTTCAGATTCAAAGACTTTGCCTTTTCATCGCTCATGACGGTGAATGCACACGCCCCGTCATTTACGCCCGGGGCATTGCCCGCCGTAATCGTGCCGTCGCGGTCAAAGACGGGCGCCAGCGCGGCCAGCCGTTCGATCGATGTGTCGCTGCGCGGGGATTCATCATGTTTCACCGTCAGCTCTCCGCCCCGCTTTTCGCGAATGTTGACGGGAACGATCTCTTCTCCGAGGGCGCCTGAGGCGGCGGCCCGAACCGCCCGCATATGGCTCCGCAGCGCCCAGCGGTCCTGCTCCTCTCTCGTAATCTCTAATTCTCTTGCCGCAGAATTTCCATATGAGCCCATATGCACCCCCGTAAATGAGCAGGTCAATCCGTCAAGGATCATCAAGTCCTTAACAGACCCGTCTCCCATCCTCAGGCCCCATCTCGCTTTTGTCAGCGCATAAGGCGCATTTGACATCGACTCCATCCCGCCTGCGACAATGACGTCGGCATCGCCGGCGCGGATGATCTGATCCGCCATTGTCACGCTTCTTAAGCCTGATGCGCATACTTTATTGACCGTTTCCGTTTTAACGTCCCACGGAAGACCGGCATGCCTTGCCGCCTGCCTTGACGGCAGCTGTCCCTGGCCCCCTTGCAGAACGGTCCCCATAATAACTTCATCTACATCCTCAGGCCTGACACCTGACCGTTTCAGCGCTTCTCTGATGGCAATGCCTCCGAGTTCTGACGCCGTTTTTGGCTGAAGTGATCCGCCCAGTTTTCCGAAAGGCGTGCGCGCTCCATCGATAATAACCGTTCTGACCATCATTTCCTCTCCCCTGCATCTGTCATTTTCACCCGCTTAGGAAGCATGCTCTTTCTCTTCCGCACCAAAGACGGCGCGTTCAAGCAGTTCGGCCACATCGTATGTGCCGACTTGATCGTCGAGCTCCTTCGCCTTCGTTCCATCTCCGAGCATCGTAAGGCAATACGGACATCCAGAACTGATGACCGAAGGTGCGGCAAGGAGCGCCTGTTCAGTTCTGGCAACATTGATCCTTGTTCCCGTCTCTTCCTCCATCCACATGAGGCCGCCTCCGGCTCCGCAGCACATTCCGTTTTCCCGGCTCCGTTCCATTTCGACTAAGCGGATGCCCGGTATGGAGCGGAGAATCTCGCGCGGAGGATCGTAAACTCCGTTGTAGCGGCCCAAATAGCATGAATCATGGAACGTGACAGTTTCGTTAACCGGAAACTCAGGTTTAAGCTTTCCGTCCTTGATGAGGGCGGAGAGAATTTCCGTATGATGATAAACGTCTGCTTCAAGGCCAAAATCAGGATATTCGTTTTTAAACACATTGTATGCATGAGGATCAATCGTTACAATTTTTCGGATGCCATTTTTCTCAAATTCTTCGATATTTTTAGCAGCAAGCTCCTGAAACAGAAATTCATTGCCGAGACGTCTCGGCGTGTCGCCGGAGTTTTTTTCTTTATTGCCTAAAATCGCAAATGTGACGCCTGCTTCATTGAGGAGGCGCGCAAAAGCGACCGCGATTTTTTGGCTTCTTCTGTCATACGAGCCCATCGAACCGACCCAAAACAAATATTCAAATGAAGCGCCTTTTTTCTTCATTTCCTTTACGGTCGGCACTTCGACGTCTTCTCTCACGTCGCGCCAGTTCTCCCGTTCTTTCCTGTTTAGTCCCCAAGGGTTGCCCTGTCTTTCGATGCTCGTCATGGCGCGTTGAGCATCGGCGTCCATTTTCCCTTCGGTCAAAACGAGATACCGGCGGAGATCGATGATCTTATCGACGTGTTCATTCATCACCGGACATTGATCTTCGCAATTCCGGCAAGTCGTGCAGGCCCAGATTTCCTCTTCGGTAATGATGTCCCCGATTAAGCTTGGATTGTAAATTTCCGAGGCGGCGGCTTCTCTTGATCCTTCTCCGCCTGCTGCCAGTGCAAGCTGATTTCCCTTTGTATGGCGGAACAGCAGTGCAGGAACCCAAGGCGTTTTTGACGTGACGGCCGCCCCTTTTTCCGTCAAGTGGTCTCTGAGCCGCAAAATCAGATCCATCGGAGAAAGCATTTTTCCCGTGCCTGTTGCCGGACACATATTTGTGCAGCGGCCGCATTCCACACATGCATAAAGGTCGATGAGCTGCGATTGCCTGAACTCTTCAATGCGGCCGACGCCGAATGTCTCTTTTGATTCGTCTTCAAAATCGATCTTTTCAAGCTTCCCCGGATTCGTCAGCCTGCTGAAAAAGACGTTTGCAGGTCCTGCAATGAGGTGGGCGTGCTTGGACTGCGGAACATAGACCAAAAACGTCAGCAAGATCAAAAGGTGCGCCCACCATGCTGCATAGAAAACGGCCCCTGATGCGGTTTCGCCTATAAATGCGAAAACGAAAGCGACGAGAGAGGCCATCGGCTCGTACCATGACAGCGAATGCCCGTGCCAGACCATATTCATCCCGTTCCCGAGCAGTACGGTAAACATCAATCCGCCGATCAACAGCAGGACGATTCCCGACTTAAAGTTGCGTTTCAGCCTGACGAGCTTTTCGATATAACGTCTGTAAAAAGCCCAGCCCACCGCAATCAGAATCATCAGTGTGACGATTTCCTGGAAGAACGTAAACACCGGGTAAGCTTTACCGAGAGGCAGCCCCCTGTCAGGCATAAGCCCTTTTATAATAAAATCGATCGCACCAAACTGTACGAGAATAAAACCGTAAAAAAATACCACATGGATGATTCCGCTCTTCTTATCTTTGAGCAGTTTTTTCTGCCCGAACACATTCTCCCATATCCTTTGAAGCCTCTCTTTGATCCGCTTATCAAAAACCTCTTTTTGCCCGAGCTTGATATAGCTGATTCTCGTTCTGATCAGATAGACGAACAGATAAACAGCGTAAGCGGTTACACCGAGAAATGCGATGACATTCAACCACAGCAACGTACTCAACACTAGCTCCCCCTTTCAGTTCCCCTGAATGAAAACCCCTTCTGTCTATCTTTATCTTAAATAATGAATGAGTGTTCAGTCAATATTTTTTCATAATCGCTGGAAAATCGGAGATGCCGTTTGCCCACAGGATGTCATTCGTGTTTAACGTGTCAGCTCTGCGGGTAACACTTTCATTAGAGAGAATATTTACATACGGAGGGGATGCAAGATGAATCGAGCAGAATCCATTAAAATCGGCGAAAAATCGATGACGCTAAAAAATTTGATCGAGCTGTACCGGCTTTGCCGCTCAGCACAACATCAGCTATATATCTGCACGAAAAAAACGATGTGCAAAATTAAAGACCTTCTCGAATTGGAGATGTTCAGAATGTCCAATCGGGAGAAGGAGTGCCTTATCGTGATTGAAGGAAAAGAAGCGGAAACCTTGATACAAAAAGCGAAATCAATCGTTTACCAGACGAACGTTTCATAAGGAAGGGCGAACACCCTTCCTTTTTCGTATCTGTTTTCGACCGTTTTCATATCCGGGCTCATCATCAGCCGCCATCATCAAACAGACACCCCAGGCTTTGGCTGACAAGGCTTCAGCCAAAGCTTCCCCGGAGAACGGCCAAATAAAGACGTTGCAAACCCAGCCGAACCTGACAAAGTCCGAGATCACCCTGGCGAATCCGGCCCGCTTTCCGCCGTTTTCATACAGCCCGCAGCAAAGCTGCGTGTTCAGGATCATTTCCGTGACCAGCTCTTGTTTGATCCCTTTTTCCCGGTTGATTATTCGCTCAAAAAACGGCAGATTCAGTCCATATCAGGATTGTCTTTTGTTGCGGAAATGATAAACCCGTTTTCTACATCGATGCGATCTGTCTCCATCATCTCCGCCTTATATTTCGATAACAAAAAAATCCCTCATCCAAAAGGATAAGGGATGAATATTACATTTTTTCAGGCGCGGAAACGCCGATCAGTTTCAGCGCGTTGTTCAGGGTGATCTGTGTCGCTTTCATCAGCGATAGGCGCGCACGGCTTTTTCCTTCATCAGCTGCATCCAGAACCTTCTCGGCATTGTAAAAACTGTGCAGAGCGGATGCCAGTTCAAAAATATAGTTTGTGATGCGGTGAGGAATCCGTTTTTGAGCCGCGTCGGCGACCGCTTCAGGGAAAGAGCCGATCACTTTTAACAAATCGTATTCTTTTTCAGAAGCGATCTTTGAGAAATCAAGATTTCCTTCGGGTAGAATTCCTTTTTCTTCGCCCTGGCGGAGCATGCTGCAAATTCTCGCATGTGCGTATTGCGCGTAATACACCGGATTTTCGTTCGACGTGGAGACGGCAAGGTCAAGGTCGAAGTCCATATGGGTGTCAGCGCTGCGCATCGCGAAGAAATAGCGCACGGCGTCAAGGCCGACCTCATCGATCAAGTCGCGCATTGTTACGGCTTTACCCGTTCTTTTGCTCATTTTCATTTTTTCGCCGTTTTTGTATAGGTGTACAAGCTGGATGATCTCGACCTCAAGCGTTTCTTTATCATAGCCGAGCGCTTCGATGGCCGCCTTCATGCGCGGAATATAGCCGTGATGATCTGCTCCCCACACGTTGATCAGCTTTTGAAAACCGCGGTCAAGCTTGTCCTTGTGATAAGCGATGTCAGGCAGAAGATACGTGTAAGATCCGTCTTTTTTGATCAGCACGCGGTCTTTGTCATCGCCGAACGTCGTCGATCTGAACCATGTCGCCCCGTCTTCTTCATAGATATGTCCTTTGTCGCGGAGCGTTTCAAGCGCCTGATCGATTTTGCCGTTTTCGTAAAGCGATGTCTCTGAATACCACACGTCAAACGGCACGCGGAAATTCTCGAGATCTTCGCGAAGTTTGCCCAATTCGTATTTCAGCCCGTATTCGCGGAAAAAGGCGAGGCGTTCGCTTTCTTCCTCATGGATAAAACGGTCGCCGAACTCTTCGGCAAGCTTGCGTCCGACTTCTTTAATATCCTCGCCGTGGTATCCGTCTTCAGGCATCGGCTTATCCTGGCCGAGCGCCTCAAAATAGCGGGCCTCGACAGACAGAGCCAGATTGTTGATTTGGTTGCCGGCATCATTAATGTAATATTCGCGGCTTACCTCATAACCCGCTTTTTCGAGAACATTGCACAGGGAATCGCCGACAGCGGCGCCCCGGGCATGTCCCAGATGAAGGTTGCCCGTCGGGTTGGCCGAAACGAATTCCACCTGAACGCGCTCTCCCGCTCCGACATTTGATTCGCCGTAAGCTTCTCCTGCTTCAAGAACGGCAGGAATCAGCTTTGTCAAATATTGATTGTCCATATAAAAATTGATAAATCCCGGTCCTGCGATATCAAGCTTATCAATCGACGCTTTTCCTTTATCGAAGGTTGCGACGATGTCCTCCGCAATGCTGCGCGGCGCCTTTTTCGCGATTCTAGCCAGCTGCATTGCCATATTTGTCGAGTAGTCGCCGTGTGCTTTATCTTTCGGCACTTCCAAAACGACTTCCGGAATATCCGCCTCATCCGCCAGCCCCGCTTTTATGACGGCTTCTTTAATTTCCTGTTTCAGCGCATCCTTCATCTGTTCGACTATGTTCATGAATCATGTCCTCCTCTGTACGAAATCGACATTTTATGTAAGTGCTTTTGATCACCGCTTACAAGCATATCGTAAACAATATTGATATCGCCGTTCTCCTTTTGAGGTTGAACCGATATATCCTTTGTGTCCACCCCAAGCTCAAGCTGTCCGAACGGCATTTTATAATGTGTGACGGTTCGGCTGCCCTTTAGAAACCGCTGCTTCATTTCGATCGCGCCTGACCGCATCACCAACACTTCATTTTCGCTCGCCTTGACGATCGTTTTGACCTTTCCCGCCTCATGCTCTTCATGATAGGTAAGGTATAATTTATCTTTTTTCATATAATAAAATCCGGTTGTCCGGAATTCAATCGTTTCCAAGTCTGATCCTTCCTGGATAACGGATTTCACGTGAATCTTAACGGGTGTCTCCCGATCCATTCCGACACATCCTTTTTTCATTCGGATTTGACTTGATTAGTATAATCATTCAAGAACAAAAGTTCAACCGCTTCACCCTTATATACATCTTAACAGAACAGCCCGCAAGTTAAACACTTTTTATCAGAAATCACAAAAAAGTAAAAAGCTGTCCTGAAAGGGGACAGCTTGACTTATTTTACCCAGCCGAGCAGCATTTCGCGAATCAGCTTGCTTGCCGTATTCGCCGTCTGCTCCGAATGGTCGTAGACCGGTGCTACTTCTACAAGGTCGGCCCCGGCGACTTTCACATCGGAACGGGCAATTTCATGAATTGACGCGAGCAGCTCTTTTGACGTGATGCCCCCAGCGTCGACCGTACCCGTCCCAGGCGCATGCGCAGGATCGAGGACGTCGATATCGATCGTCACGTAGACCGGGCGGCCGGCGAGCTTCGGAAGGATTTGTTTGAGCGGCTCAAGCACTTCAAACTTGGAAATGTGCATGCCGTTTTCTTTTGCCCACTTAAACTCTTCTTTCATGCCTGAACGAATTCCGAATGAAAAGACGTTTTCCGGGCCGATCAGCTCCGCCGCTTTGCGAATCGGCGTTGAATGCGACAGCGGTTCTCCTTCATATTCGACGCGGAGATCTGTATGTGCATCCATATGAATGATGGCCAGATCGGGATATTTTTTATACATCGCTTTAATGACAGGCCATGAGACAAGATGTTCCCCGCCCATGCCGAGCGGGAATTTTCCTTTATCCAAAATGCTGTCGACAAATTCTTCAATCATATCAAGGCTGCGCTGCGGGTTCCCGAAAGGCAGCGGAATGTCGCCGGCGTCAAAAAAGCGAATGTCGGTAAGCTCCCTGTCCAAATAAGGGCTGTATTCCTCAAGCCCGATGGATACCTCGCGGATTCGCGCCGGGCCGAAGCGTGAGCCCGGGCGGTAGCTGACCGTCCAGTCCATCGGCATGCCGTAAAGAATCGCCTCCGCATCTTCCCAATCCGGACGGCTTGCGATAAATACCTTTCCCGAATATGCTTCATCAAATCTCATGTTGTTTTCAACCTCCTGAAAAAAAGCGCAGAATCTGGTTCCTGCGCAAGTCGTTTTTATTTGATTAAATCGCTGACGAATTTCGGAAGCACGAATGCCGCTTTATGGATCTCTTTTGTGTAGTATTTCGTATCGATGTCAAAGAAGCGGCTCTCTTCTACTTCAAGCGGATCGTATTTTTTCGAACCGATCGTAAACGTCCACAGTCCGCTTGGGTATGTCGGGATATTTGCCAAATACAGCCTTGTAATCGGGAAGATCTCTTTTACGTCGCGCTGAACGTTCGTGATCAGCTCAGGCGTAAACCAAGGGTTGTCCGTCTGAGCGACGAAGATGCCGTCCTCTTTCAGCGCTTTTGCAATTCCCGCGTAAAAGCCTTTCGTAAACAGGTTGACAGCAGGTCCTACAGGCTCTGTGGAATCAACCATGATGACATCGTACTCGTTTTCGGATTCTGCGATGTGCATGAAGCCGTCGCCGACTTTCACTTCGACACGCGGATCATCGAGCTTGCCCGCAATCGTCGGAAGGAATTTCTTTGAGTACTCGATGACTTTCCCGTCGATATCGACGAGCGTTGCCTTTTTGACGCCCGGATGCTTCAAAATTTCGCGGATGACGCCGCCGTCCCCGCCGCCGACGACAAGCACCTGCTCCGGATTCGGGTGCGTAAACAACGGAACATGGGCCACCATTTCATGATAGACGAACTCATCTTTTTCAGACGTCATGACCATGCCGTCCAAAAACAGCATGTTTCCGAATTCTTCCGTTTCCACCATTTCGAGATTTTGGAATTCTGTCTGCTCTGTATGTAAAGTCTTGTTGATTTTCATCGTAATGCCAAAATTCTTCGTTTGCTTTTCTGTATACCAAAGTCCGCTCAAAGCGTTATCTTCCTTTCATTATAAGCTGTATTTCTATCTATTTTTCTCATCTCAATAGACGATTATTCTGCTGTCGGCATCGGCTTTTGCCTAAAGAAAAAGTATAGAGGAATTGAAGGGAATTGTAAAGACGGCTCAGGCATCAAAAAGCCTTACCCATTAGATTCCAGCTTTCCGTGCGCGCCATCCGGTTTTTTCGTTTCTATTGTTTAAATCCTCTTCTTTTTTCTCATAATGATAAGAACATTTTATTAATCTGAGAGGGGATTTTCAGCATGGACATGATGACGAACAAGCGGGTCCGTTTGACCATCAAAACGATACGGGCTTTTTTGTTCATGGGAATATTAATGCTGCTTTTATTGTCCATCCTCATCATGACGGTTGTTCTGACCGCTAAGTGGCAGGGCGCTCCCTCCGTTCAGGTGCCGAGATCGACCGTGCTTTATGACGGAAACGGAAAACAGATGGGCGAAACCCATTATGGGCAGAAACGGTACTGGGTGTCGCTTGACAACATCAATCCCGCCGTCATCGATGCCACGCTTGCCGTTGAAGACCGGAATTTTTTCCGGCACCACGGTTTTGATTATGTGCGGATGGCCGGAGCCGTCATCGCCGATCTAAAAGCGATGTCCAAGGTTCAGGGCGCAAGCACCATCACCCAGCAATATGCGAGAAACCTCTACCTCGGCCATGATAAAACGTGGAAAAGAAAGTGGAATGAAGCCTTTTATACGATACGCCTTGAGCAAAATTATTCAAAGAAAGACATTTTAGAAGGCTATTTAAATACGATTTACTACGGACACGGTGCATACGGAATCGAAGCAGCTTCACGGATGTACTTCGGCAAGAGCGCCAAAAACATCAACGCGGCCGAAGCTGCCATGCTGGCCGGCATTCCGAAAGGACCGTCGGTGTATTCGCCGTTCGTTAACGAAACAAAAGCGAAAGAGCGGCAGGAAATGATTTTGACAATGATGGAAAAGGAAAACAAGCTGACAAAAAAACAGGCGGCAAAACTGAAGGAAATGCCGCTCACATACAAAAAACGGGAGAAACAAACCGAAGCAAAGGCGGCTCCGTACTTTTATGACGAGGCTGTCAAAGAAATCGCCCGCCTCCTAAAACTGACGCCGGAACAAGCGGAAACAGGCGGTTACAGCGTGTATACGACCCTTGATTCCCGCCTGCAGAAAATCGCCGAAAAAGCGGTCAAACAGACGATCGACTCGAAAAGCGGCATTCAAGCCGGATTTGCCGCAGTCGACCCGTATAACGGCAGCGTCCTCGCCCTCGTCGGGGGACGGGACTACGAAAAAAGCCCGTTCAACCGCGTGACGCAGGCGAGGCGGCAGCCCGGGTCAACGATGAAGCCTTTGCTTTATTATTCAGCGATTCAAAACGGCTTCACGCCGGCAACGAGGATGAGAAGCGCAGAAACGGCGTTTGAGCTCGGAAATGGAGCCTTGTATTCCCCGAGCAATTACCATGGCTATTACGCGGACGGTCCGATCACCCTGCTTCAGGCGCTCGCCTTGTCGGATAATATTTACGCGGTAAAAACGCACCTTTTCCTCGGAATGGACAAACTGATCGATGCTGCCAAACAGTTCGGAATTACAAGCCCGCTCCAGAAAGTGCCCTCACTGGCGCTCGGCACGTCGCCCGTAAAGCCGATCGAAATGGTGAATGCGTACGCCATGCTGGCAAACGGCGGAAAGCAAATCGAGCCGTCATTTATTACGAAAATCACCGATTCGAACGGGACGGTGCTTTATGAAAAACCGAACCGCCATAAGCAGCTACTTGATCCAAAAGCGGCTTTTATTACGGCAAACATGATGACCGGCATGTTTGACACATCGCTGGACGGCTACACATCGGTGACCGGCCGGACGATCGCCGGTAAATTAACGCGGACATATGCCGGAAAATCGGGAACGACGGGCACGGACAGCTGGATGATCGGTTTTTATCCCGGCCTCGCCTCAGGCGTATGGACCGGCTATGACAAGGGACGGACGATCGATATCGTCAAGGAAAAAAACTACGCCAAACAAATTTGGGCCGAGTTCATGGAACGAGCGCTTGCAGGCGAACCTGAGGCTGCATTAAAACCGCCTGATGGCGTAAAAAGCGTGTATATCGATCCAACCACTGGATATGCCGCAGCCCCGGGCTGTCCGGCCAGGCATCTCGCCTACTTTATCGAAGGAACCGAGCCTGACCAGGTGTGCTTCGGAAAAGAAACGTATCAGGACAAAAAAGCCGAACCGGAGAATCCCGCAAAACCGCACAAACGAAAAAAATGGTGGGAATGGTGGTTCAGGAGAAATGAATAAAACCCCGGGCCTTCTAAAGCCCGGGGTTTTGCTATTCCTGAAGCAGTCCTTTTTTCAGCTCATCTGACGAACGATCCCAAAGCCCCTGATCGTGATTTTTTAAAAACTCGCCAAGCACATGCTTTGAATCCTCATCCATATGGTCGACGATAATCTTCCGCTTCATCGATTTATCCATTAAATTGACATGCTCCGGAAGCTTTTTGTAGCCGCGGCGAATGCTTCTGTCCACCGTCATTTCACAAGCCGTCACACCTGCGTAATAAGGGCCTTCCTCCTTCCGGTCGATGGTCACCCAGACAAGCCAATAAGGCTTCCCGTTCGGCACTTCCTCTTTATTCGGAAGAAATTTAATCCCCTTTTCGACGGCGCTTCTCGCATGCATGGCGCCGATATCAATGAACGCTTCCTTTTCCGTCACATCGACGATCACGGGGGATACGTTATCAAGGCTCAATGAACCTGCGCCGAACCCACCGTGTCCGTCCGTCGGATCGCTTTTAATGATATTGAAGCCGATAGTTTTTTTCTTTTTTCCTTGTTCCATCAATAATACCTCCTACATCAGCGGCCGGAAAACGCTGTTAAAAATCGAGATGATCAATTCCCGGCCATCGTTGAGAAATGGCCAGAATACATATTGCCCAAGCGGCGTAATGACGATGATCAGAAAAACGATCGATCCGTAAGCTTCGTATTTCGTCAGCTTCGCCCGCACATCAGGCGCAACGACGACCTGTATGACCCGGAAGCCGTCAAGCGGCGGAAACGGCATTAAATTAAAAAGAAATAAAAGCAAGTTTAAATTGACCCAAATCGTCAGAAACTGAAGCAATCCGGAATAAAAAGCGGAAGGCAGCACAGAAGTCAGCTTTGCAGATAACAGTGCCAAAAGAAATCCGAGCAAAGCAAGGACCAGGTTGCTGACCGGCCCGGCAATCGAAACGAGAAAACCGGCAAGCCTCGGCTTTTTAAAATAAAAACGGTTGACGGGTACGGGCTTCGCCCAGCCAAATCCCATCAAAAATATCAAAATCGTCCCAAACGGATCAAGGTGTTTGAGAGGGTTGAGCGTCAGCCTTCCCTGCCGCTTGGCCGTTTCGTCGCCAAATTTGTATGCCACATATGCATGGGCGACTTCATGCACGGTAAATGCGGCGGCAAGCGTCAATACGACGTACGGAATCATTTCAAACGGATACATCAAAAAACGGTCTAAAATAGTTTTTCCCTCTTTCTCGTATACAAAGATTTACTATCTTCAGTATACTATAAGAGCATCTTATGCTAAAGTGAGCGAATTTTTTTAGGGGGAGGACAAAACATGCCGTACGTAACCGTTCAAATGCTCGAAGGCCGCACTGACGAGCAAAAAAGAAATCTTGTCGAAAAAGTGACAGAAGCCGTCTCTGAAACAACGGGGGCGCCTAAAGAAAGGGTCGCTGTCATCATTGAAGAGCTGAAAAAAGAAAATTACGGAGTCGCCGGGAAACGGATGAGCGATCAATAATCAAAAAGGGCNNGCCCTTTTTGATTATTGATACCAGGCTTTATTTCTTGAGATCTGGCTGTTATGAGCCGAATCCCAGACATCGACCGTGTACGCGTAATCGTAGTTCATAATGCAGCGAATCCCGCTTCCTTGCGCATCATGATTTAATCCGAAGTTATGTGAAAATTCGTGTGTGGCCGCTTTTGCCGTATTGGCCGTTCCCTGGTCAAGGTTGACGCTGAAGGCGCTGCCGCTCGGCTTGCTGCTGTATACATACGCGATGCCGCCCGCGTCAAAGTTGCTGTTGGCGGTAAATCCGACGACGAATTTATAATTTCTTCCGCTGAAGCTCCTTTGAAGGTTTGAGAGAATTTGAGAGCTGTTGCTGCCTGAAGACGTCCAAGGCGCCACTGCCTCCACGACAAAATCAATGCTGTGATCGCGGTTGAACATTACATCAGCCTGCTCGACAATTTGAACGATTCTCGTCTGCCAGTCGCTGTATTTCGCACGATACTGGGCATCCGCCACAGCCAGAACGCTTACCTTCTGAGCGCCTGTTGATGCCTGTGTCGAAAATTCCCCATTGCTTGTATTCTTTTTGAACGTTTTCGTTCCAGTGACATTTCCTTTTTCGTCAAGAATTTTTGTAACTGTCGTTCTTTCAATTTGAACTTTTCCGTTAAAATCTTTAAAACTCTCAGCTTTCGGCAATGACTCGACATAGGTTCCTTTTGCCCCGCGGGCGTGCTCATGATCGTGGCCGTCCGTTTTGGCTACCCCCGCCGTCAGTCCTGGAATCAAACCGGCAGACAGCAGCAAAGAAAAGAATACAGAACGCTTTTTCACTTTCAACCCCTCCTTATTTTTGAACGAATTAAAAATTCTTCCACTTATCTGAAAATTCCTTCAATTCAGATAAAAGAGAGGACATATAGCATACGTTCTTTTTGCTGCTTTCTTTCTAAATTCCTACAAACCCCCATCATTCGACAAAAACATATAACAAAAAAACCTGTCGTCCGACAGGTCTTTTAACACAGATCCTTTAGCTTTTCTATGTAAGCGACGGCTTCATCGAATTCTTCGTCCGTATACCGCTGTTTGCTCTTAATCGTAAACACTTTTTCTCTGATCTCATCCTGATCAAGGTCCTCAAAGTAAAGGATCGTGGCGACCAGCTCCAAAAATCGCGAAGACTGGCAGTTCACATCGTCAATATACGGCTTGATATCCTTCATTTCCAGCTCGCACTGGCTTAAAAATTGCCTTCCCGCTTCAGTGGGAGAATACCGGTATTGATAATACCCGCCTTTTTTCTCTTTGACTTCATGGAGAAATCCGAGATTGCACAGCTCTTCAACCTGAAGCGTCAGCTCCTCCGAGTACGGGCCGTAAAAGTGGAAATCGTACTTTTCATAAAAGGGAAGCTCCAGCTTCTTTGCAATATAAATGATCTTTTGCAGCTTTTTTCTCCCGATGATCTCCCCTGAATCCGAGAACACCTTCATCAGCTTTGCATGTTCTTTTAACAAATCCCCGACATCTCCTTCATCCTTTTCTTTCTATGTCAGTCCAAGCAACTCTTTGATTCGATCCCCGCGCGGGCCGGCTCCCAGTCCTTCGATGAGATCCAGCGGAAAATAAAGCTTATGATCCGTCCTCCGTTTGCCGGAAATCGCATCGACAATGTCAGACTGGCGCGACAGTTCCTTAATCTGACCGCTATTTGTCAGCAATTGGATCGGCAGGCGCTCTTCTTCCTCTCCCGGCCTGTAGAAATCGTAAGGAAGGTCTGATGAGGAATCCACCACAAGATAATATTCGGGATCAATACCTGATTCTTTAAACAGCGAAGTCAGCTCAAAATAAGTCGCCATTTCTTCATTCGGATTGAATTCGGCGTACTGGAACAGCCTGCGGTTGATGAAACGGCGGCATAAATCAGACAGAATCTCATCCTCTTCTTTTTCCCACGCCTGAAAGTAATAAAGAATAATCGCCTCATCAAGGCTCAAATAATCATCCAATGTGACGTTTCCTTCGAAAATGGAGTAAAAATGGACAGGTGCATGCGTAAATATGTAGCCTTCCTGATGAAGCTGCTTTGCCCTGTGAAGGATTTTCGTCAAAATAACCTCAGCGCTTCTTGTCACCGGATGGAAATAGACTTGCCAATACATCTGATAGCGGCTCATGATGTAATCTTCGACAGCATGCATTCCGGTCTGTTTAATGACAATCTGGTCTTCGCGCGGCCGCATGACGCGAAGAATCCGCTCCATGTCAAAGTGCCCGTAGCTGACGCCGGTGTAGTATGCGTCGCGCTGCAGATAGTCCATGCGGTCAGCGTCAATCTGGCTTGAGATCAGGCTGACCACCTGTTTGTTTTTGTAGGTTTTCGCAATGACTTCGGCGACGTCCTTTGCAAATGTCGGGCTCACCTTCCCAAGCACTTTGTTAACCTCTGTATCGCCTAATATGATCGCTCTCGTAAAATCTTCGTGATCGAGGCGGAATACTTTTTCAAATGAATGGGAAAACGGGCCGTGCCCCAAGTCGTGCAAAAGCGCTGCGCACAGGCACAGGTCGCGTTCGCTGTCATCCCATTCGTCCCTGCCTTTAAACACGTCATCAACCATTCTTCGGACGATTTCATATACGCCGAGGGAGTGGTTAAAGCGGCTGTGTTCAGCGCCGTGAAACGTCAAATAGGTCGTCCCAAGCTGCTTGATTCTGCGCAGCCTTTGGAACTCGCGTGTTCCGATCAAATCCCAGATAAGCTTGTCCCGTACGTGGACATAACGGTGTACAGGATCTTTAAACACCTTTTCTTCAGATAATTTTCCGTATGGATACGCCATTTCTGTCCCTCTTTTTTTAAACGTGAGGCAAACTGCCAAAACCGTTCTTATTCAATCTTTCGGAACTTCGTTTTTTATATCTTTTTCTATTATATCGGGTCTGTTTTTTGAAAACATCCTTGAATTTGCCCAAAAACTTGTTCCAGTATGCAGGAAAAGCCGGTAAACAAGCAAAAACGCCTGACCCGTCGGGGAGGCGATTATTTTTTGACTTTCTTTTTCACTTTTTCGATCAGCTCGTCTTCAGTAGGAGCTGAAAGCGGTCGATTGTTGACAAATGCAAACGATTTTTTCCGTCCCGGCCCGCAATAAGACTGACAGCCGATCTCCACTTTCGCATCCGGATCGATTTCCTTCAGCCGGGGCAAAAGCGTCTTTAAATTCGTGGCCTGGCAATCGTCACACACTCGAAATTCATTCGCCATTTCATACGCTTCCTTTCGTTAAAGTTCATCTGTCTTTATGGAAGGCATTCGATTTTTGCCGAACTGTAATAAAAATGACACCATCCTCCATTGTACAAGGATTCTCCCATTCCTGCAAGGAGCGGCCGCTAAAAAATCACTTCCTATTCTTTTAGCAAACTTGTATAAATATTTTCCAAATTGGACAATCTAATACCAATACTGACATGGGAGTTGAGAAGTGATGAAACAAAGACAAGACGCATGGTCTGAGGAAAACGATTTATTGCTTGCCGAAACCGTTTTACGGCACGTAAGGGAAGGCAGCACACAACTGAACGCATTCGAAGAAGTCGGAGACAGACTGAACCGGACATCTGCCGCCTGCGGCTTCAGATGGAACGCCGTCGTCCGTCATCAATATGAAAAAGCCCTGCAGCTGGCGAAAAAGCAGCGCAAGCAGAGGATGCGCGCCCTTGGAAACGGCCAGCCTGCGAAGAAGCGGCTCCTATACAAACCGCCTGTCGAAACAGACGCAATAGACTCCGCTGAAGCGGCGGTTCAGCCGAATGCCGGTGAGGCGGGAACAAGCCAGGAGAAGGCTCCGATCTCAAGCGAAAACCTGCCTTACGTTGATGAAAGCTTTAAAGAAGAGTTAGCTAGTCTATCGCATCTTCTATCGCCAAATCAGCCGAATGCCGGACAGGCAGCTCCTTCAAATCTGACGATGGATGATGTCATCCGCTTTTTGCAATCGTATACGGGCAGTCAGGAGCAGACAGACGCGTTAAAAATGGAGAACGACCGCTTAAAACGCGAAAACGAGGAGCTCGCAAAAAAAGTCGAAAAGCTTGAAGCAGAAGTCAAAAAGCTCGAGAAGGACCAGACGACCATACAGGAAGACTACGAAACGCTCGTGAAAATCATGAATCGTGCAAGAAAGCTAGTTTTATTTGAAGATGACGAGCATGCTGCACCCGCCTTTAAAATGGACCGAAACGGAAATTTAGAGAAGATGGCGGAATAACCGCTCCCCCCTTTTCAACCGAAAGGGGGCATTTTTTCTTGATTTTGCATGACATAAATTTCATAATGGTGGTAGCAATCGATAAGGCGGGTTTTTCCAATGAGATTTGTTTTATATTTTGTCCAGTTCGGCACGGCTTCCATGCTGTTTTTATTTTCCGGCATAGCAAGCTGGTATCAGGGCAGCGCGCTGCTCTCCGATCCTTGGGAATGGAAGTATTCAGCCAAATTTACAAAGCTGTTCTATGGAGCCGATTCGATCAAGGATGCCGGCGATATCTCGCAGCTTGATTTTTTCGTTTACGCGGCAAAACACACGCCCGCAACAGTCGTATTAATGGCCGTCAGCTTCATTTATATTGCGGCCCTCTCCTCATGGCTGTTCATCAAACGCCGAAACCATCGTGCGCACGCTGCCTAAAAAAACGCCCCTGTCTCAGGGGCGTTTTTTCTAGCCAAATACCTTTTTATTCCGCTCGATCATGCGCAACAGATTTTTTTCATACTCGCTTTCTTCTTCTCCTGAAAGCGGCGCCTGGAAGATGTCCCCGCTGAGCTCCTTCAGCTGCGTCAAAAGAGCAAGCATCAAGTCCTGAACAGAAATGTCCTTCTTGAGCAGCTCAGAGAGCGAAGCCATCGTCTCCGGTCGGATATCAGGGTAAACGGCTTTCGTTTTGCCCCGCTCGTCTTGTAAAGCGATGTCGTAAAAGCGTCTGATGACTTCCGCGCGCTCGCTTCCGCTCCCGTCGGCGCACAAGTAAATCTGCACGGCCACTCCGCCCCTTAAGCGCCTTTGCGAAATTCCGGCGAATTTTTTTCCGCCGATGCTTAAATCATAGCTCCCAGGGCAGTACGATCCGGCGATTTCGTATGCTTCCACCTTGGCATTGTAGGGCGACAGCACTCTTTTGATAAGCTCATACATCGCCTCATAGCCGCGGTCAATATCGATGCCGTATTTCTTGTCCTGAAAAATGAGCGATACGTTCAAAACCCCGCTGTCCAACACGACTGCAAGTCCGCCGGAATTGCGGACGATGGCCTTGTAGCCCGCATCCTCAAGAAAAGCGATGCCCTCTTTTAAATAAGGGAGCCTCGTATCCTGAATGCCGAGGACGATCGTGTCATGATGCACCCAGGAGCGCGCTGTCGCCGGGGACAGGCCTTTTCCGACTGCAGCGCACAGCGTGTCGTCGATCGCGAACGATTGTTTTGCGTCAAAATACGGGCCGAGACTGGATTGATCGATAATTCTCCATTTCGGCTGGATCAGTAAGTCAATCTGCTTTGCCATTTATCATGTAAACCCTTCCGTTATGCATTTTTAGCTAAAATCCATTATACCATTTGCCGAACGGCAATGTGCAGATTCAACCTGATTTTATGGATTCTTAGATTATATGACGCTTAACGGCTGTTCCTCAAACTCCAGCGGCAGCCCGACATAGTTTTCCGACAAGCTTTGTGCGGCCGCTTTTGACGTCGTGACATGATCGAGTTCGGCCAGTTGGATTTGGTAATCAAACGGCGTGTAATCGCGGTGCCGGTGAAGAAGCGATGTCATATACCATGAGAACCGCTCGGCTTTCCAGACGCGGCGGAGGCATACCTCGGAGTACCGCTCAAGCCGGCCGGTGTCGCCTGAAGCATAATAGTCAAAAAGCGCCCCTGCAAGAACCTGAACGTCTGCCATAGCCAAATTCAGCCCTTTCGCTCCTGTCGGCGGGACAATGTGCGCTGAATCTCCGGCCAAAAACAGCCGGCCGTATTGCATCGGATCGCAAATAAAGCTTCTCATCGGCACGATGTTTTTTTGGATGACCGGCCCTTCGATCAGCGTCCATTCATCATCGGTCGAGAGCCGTAGCCGAAGCTTCTCCCATATCCGCTCATCCGGCCAGTCGTCAATTGAATCCTCCGGGTTTACTTGAAGATAGAGGCGCTGGATCTCCGGCGTCCTTGTGCTGTGCAGGGCAAATCCGTCTTCATGATGTGCATAGACAAGCTCAGGAGCTGACGGCGGCGCCTCTGCCAAAATGCCGAGCCAGCTGTATGGATAAATTTTTTGGTATTCTTTGCGGATCTCCGCGGGAATAGACTGCCTGCTCGGGCCGTGAAAGCCGTCACATCCTGCAATGTAGTCGCAGGTGATTTCTTCCCTTTCTCCCGATTCATTCAAATAGGAGATGTTGGGCTTTGTCGTATCAAGACCGGACAGGCATACGTCAGTAACGCTGAAAAACATTTTCCCGCCGGCGTTTATGCGCGCGGCGATCAAATCCTTGATCACTTCATGCTGCGGATAGATCGTCACGTACTTTCCACCCGTCAGATGGTGCATGTCAATCCTGCGGCGTTTGCCGTTGTAGCGAATTTCGATTCCTTCATGGAATATCCCCTTTTTCATCATCCGCTCCCCGACGCCTGTTTCATTGAGCAGATCGACTGTCATCTGTTCGAGAACACCGGCCCTGATCGTCCGCTCAATCTCCATGCGGGAACGGGATTCGATGATCACCGATTCAATCCCTTTGCGCTGGAGCAGATGAGCCAGCATCAATCCCGCCGGTCCAGCTCCGATAATTCCTATTTGTGTCCGCAACGTGTTTTCCTCCCGTTTTTTAAATTTTCACTTCGCTTCCAATTTGACGCCGCCCCCCGGCTTAGCCGCAACATCAAAGCTTGCGTGATTCTCCTGAATCAGCATGATGCCGATCGCCCCGACGAGGCTCGGGATGGCAAACATCATAAACGCCTGCTTCGGATCAATGCCTGCCGAAAGGATGAGCGCAACCAGGGAGGGCGCAATGATCGCGCCGATTCTGCCGATTCCTAAGGCCCAGCCGATCCCGGTGGCTCTGATTTCCTTCGGATAATATTCGGAAATATAAGGGTTCGCAATGTTCTGCGTCCCTACCGTACATGCTCCGCCTAAACCGATCAGCACATACAAAAGCACGGGGTTGACCGTTAACCCGAAAGCCGCAAAACAGAAGGCTCCAAGCACGTACATAGCGGCAAGCACTTTTTTATGACCGGCCTTGTCGGCCAAATAGCCGCCGATGAGGGCGCCTGCTGCCTGTCCAACGCAGAGGACAAGATTGAAAGACAGGCTTGACGAAAGGCCGTAGCCTGACTCCTGCATCATTTTCGGAAGCCATGTATTCAGTCCGTAGACCATGAGCAGGCAGCTGAAAACAGAAAGCCAAAAGGCGAATGTGCTCGATGCCCGCTTTTGTTCGAACAGTTTTTTGACCGGAAAGCCTTTTGTTTTTTCCGCGATGCTGGAAAATTGGTAATCATCGCTTGCGCTGTATTGTCCGCAAGGATCGACTTTGTTGAGAATCTCCGCTATTTTTGGCGTTTGTTTTTTCAAAATATAAAATGACAGGGATTCGGGAAACCGTTTGAAAAAGAAAGGCAGCACAAACAGCGGAATGACGCCGATCAGATACAGAACCCTCCAGCCGGCAGCCGGTACGGCAAACATGCCGACCAGGGACGCAAATACCCCGCCCGCAGAATAGCCGCAGTACATCGCAGCGACGATGACAGCCCTGTGCTTTTTCGGCGAATACTCGGTCATAAGGGAAATGGCGTTCGGCATCAGGCCGCCCATTCCGAGAGCCGCGATAAAGCGCATGATCGTAAACAGCGCCGGAGAATCGATCAGTCCGGCCGCCGCAGTAAACAGACTGAACAAAAACATGCAGAGGCCGAGTACCATTTTCCGGCCGAATTTATCGGCGATCGGTGAAAAAAGGAGCGCGCCCAGCATCATCCCGACCAATGTGTAGCTCCCGACCGCCCCGGCCTGAACGGGCGTAAGGCCCCATTCCTCCATCAGCCACGGCAGGCTGACGCCGTACATCGCAATGTCATATCCGTCAAAGGCGATCGCAAAAAAACACCAGAGAAAAACGGTCAGATGGATTTTGCTAAATTTGCCGGCGGCCATCACTTCTGCGGGATGAACAAAACGTTTTCTCATTTTCCCTCCACCTCATGGTCACAAAATGTTTAGCGTACGGCGCCTTGTTTCACGATCCTCCCGGAGCGCGCCGCTTTATTTGCCGGTTCAAACGTCATGACGACGTTGGAGCTCCCTGACGATTGGCCATACCCGTAAAATGCGCTCCTGCAGCCATCCTCAAGCACGCCCAGCAGCATGGCAATATGGCGTCCTCCCGCTTCGAGCCCGGCGTTTTTGGCGTACTGGGGCAGC